>NZ_DATCRD010000177.1:0-16908 GCF_036569185.1 Chitinophaga sp. | reverse complement strand
GCGTTTCACGGGGCTAACGACAGGAACGTGCCGGTAAGCGGTTCGCGGAATATGATCAAGGCGCTGAAAGCAGCAGGCGGCACGCCCCGGTATAATGAATACCCGGATGCGGCGCATAATATCATTATGCAGCTGTATAGTACACCGGGGGTGCTCGACTGGCTCTTCTCCTGCAAACAAACGCAGTAAATAAAAAGAGGTGATATCGTAAGATGTATCACCTCTTCTCTATATCAACCAGGTTAAATTATTCTACCCAATAAGTTAACGTCACTACAATATAACCATCCGGGCCAACGTCGCTGCTGCTAAGGGTAACAGTGCTGGATACTGCTCCTTCCCAGTTGCCCGGATAAGCGCCAAAAGTGTAAGTGCCTGCCGGCAGGTTTTCAAATTTGCTTTTGGGATTTAGTTTAAGCCGTTTAGAGTTTGATACTGACTTTGTAGATGTTTTATCAGAGATTCTTATTGGTAATTGGCATTATTGTCATGAAGATATTGTATAAATACTTAAAGACATTAATGATCTATCAAGTGCAGAGGTTCTTTACAGGACTGTATTAGAGAAGAATAACTTTTTGCTGATGATGATACATATAAGCTGGCTCGTAGATGCATAAAAGCGATACTGCGATAGGTGGAGACAGTGCGATTAAATATTTGTATATATTATCTCAAGATCCTATTAAACACGTGAAGTGCATCTTGCACATCCTCCAGGGGATTAGTTTGAGCAGGGTGTACCTTTTAATCTAAAAACTAGACTGGGGAAAGGCCGGCAACACAAAAAACACTTAACAAACATGTAGTTAACTACTTCATGGAAGGTAATTATGGTTGATCTGAATTCCGAATATAATTAATTACATGAAAGTGTTATTGTTTTTTGTACCTCTAGCCTGTACCTTAGTTTTATGAAAACAGTCACCCAAATAAGTTAATCCAACAAGGATTTTTTTTATACAATGTCATGTACCTTACCTATATAAGATTGTGGACGTTCTGCATATTCGTGATTTTTTTGTGCCTATATCTCCTGTATCTTATCCCCGGATAAATCCCTTGATATTGTATGATACTATTAAAATATCTTGTTGATAGTAACTGCAGTTTTGTACCCTTATTCCAGATCCTGGTATCTATGATTTATATGTTTAAGTTCGATGTTATTGTATTTTTCGTTCGGTCAAGTTGCTGATCCGGAAATCCAACAGAGGGTACAGAATGCCAAAAGAGGTACGAACGGCTACGTGATTCAAACATCCCTAAAAATACCTAGTAATGAAAAAGCAATTTTTCAAGAAACTTCGAGTGTTATTAACACTCGCCTTGTTAACCATAACCTCTCTGGCTCTTGGGCAATCAACATTCAGAGTTAAGCAAGATACTGTCATGGTTGTTGGTGCTGAGCTCCAGGTTAAAAATGCTTCCAAAAATATACAGGGCTTTTTATATAACCAGGGCGATGGAAATACAGTATTTAAAAAGCTTTCCCTGGAAAATATAGGAGATAGTGCCATCGCTATTGCCGGACAGGATACTATACCGGTAAGGTTCTCCGGCGGTGGAGGTGTTGGTGTGCCGCCTGTTTCGCTGGCTGCTATGTCTATTGATGCCAATAGTTTGCAGCTTAAATGGTGGCAGTCAGACAGGGAGCTGTATCAGTCGCCGAAGATAGCCTTGATTGGAGACAGCCAGGGGGCGGGGAGTTATGCCAGTACACCGGCCAACTCCATTGCCGGAAAGCTGCAGGCTTATATTTATGCAGTATCTTCCAATGCACGGCTGACGAACTATTGTAAAGATGGATATAATTCCCGAAATCTGGCGCCTACAGGCAGCAATAGCTTTGTAGACTCGACGGCAAACGTTACCAAGGCAATTGCTGATGGAAATAATATTATTATCCTCATTAATACCGGTAACGACTATGCATCCCAGGCCAGTGGCGGCGAGATGTCTACAGAAGAGGCGCTCTCTAATACCTTGATGATAGATGAAGCCTGCAAAAAAGCTGGTGTACAGTTGTTGGTAATGAGCAGTATTCCCCGTACGGCTTTCGGAGCTTCACAGCGCCTTAAACTGAGACAAACTGCAGATAACCTGCGTAAAACTTTCGGAGCCAGATGCATCTATGCTTATCACCTCCTGGAAGATCCTGCTAATCCTGATGTATTAAAACCTTCATTGCAGTTCAGCGATAATATCCATTTGAATGACCAGGGGTACCAGGTAATGTTTAATGCAATGAGGAATGCACTCGCCAGCTATTTTACTTCCAATACCGATGTTGTTAAGTACATTGTACAACGGAGCGCTTATATAAACGGCTCCTATAATGATTTTAAAACTATTACATCGCCTTCTGAAAACACACTTGCTATCAGCCCTGATAGCAGCTTTTACCGAATGCGGATCTATTTCCGGGACGGGTACTTTTCCAACTGGAGTAATATAGTCAAAGCTGTAGTTGATGATAATATCCCAGGGGGGCCAGGAGGGAATGGAATAAGTGTCAATGCAGGTTTAGATCAATATTTAAATGAAAATGTTAGTACTACCAACTTTTATGGAAACGTAACAATCAACAATCCTTCTCTTTCAGTTGCCTCCTATCAATGGTCAGTTGTTTCTAATATAACTGGTGTTACATTTTCAAACGTAAACGGTATAAATACAGGAGTTACAGGAATTCCTGTTGCTGCCAGGTCTACATATCGTTTAACTGTCACTGATAATCATGGTTCAACTTACACTGATGATATTGATGTATCAGTTGCCAGACCATCGGAGATGTTTAGTTCAGGAGGTTATTTAGACAACAAGTATGATTCTAATAACCCAAATTTGAAAACATGGGTTTACCTGCCGCAAGGTTATGATTCATTAAAACCAGGAGGTTATCCTTTAATAATATTCTTGCATGGAGTTGGAGTTAATGGCGTTGAGAATAACGATGATATTAATCAATTATTACTGGAAGCTGAAGGATTACCATACTTTTTGCATAATAAGTTGTTTCCTATGCAATGTGTTGTTATTTCTCCTCAATTGCATGATGGATATTGGACTTTAGCAACCACACAAAAAGCAGTTAATTATGCTGTTAATGGATATGCAATTGATTCAAATAGAGTATATGTAACTGGTTTGTCTTCTGGCGGCGCAGGCACAACTAACGTTGCTTTAGGTAATCCAAATCTGTTAGCTGGTGGTATCGCTTCCAATACAACTTTTAATGATGTGGCACTTACAGGGAATGGAGATATAGTAAAAGATATACCATTTTTGTTTGTCCATTCTTATAACGATACAAGAGTTCCGTTCACTTCTCAATATTCAACCTTAGATGATGTTAATAGCATCAATGCTGCGAATCCAAAAGGTATATACCCTCCATTAACGTTAATAGCCTGGAATAGTGAACATGATAAGGGTACATGGAATAATTATGTTTATGATAAAAGAATTGCCCCATTTGATTTTGAAACTGACTTTTTACTTTTTCACAGCAAAAATTTAACAACTACCTGTAATAATTATGTTACAAAAGCAGAAGAAAAATTGAAGTTTTATGATTGGTCCAGAGCAAAATTAATTGTGGATAAATTGAATAATGGAACTGATAAAATGAATTTTACAAACCGATTGAATACAGTTTTGGATAGTCTGACAACTGCTAAAGATCGTAAATATTATATGTTGAATCTTGGTAGTAATTCAACTTTTAACTTATATACTATCAACAACGTTACTTCAGCGGCTAACAATACAACTGTATCAAATTTGAAAGACATTAAAAATGGTACAAGTACAAAAGGTTTTACAGTAGTTAGCAACCCTGACGGAATTACAACTGATGGACTTAATCATAATTACATGGGTATGAGTGCTGATATGTTCAAAACAGCATTCAAATACTCAAATGTTAATCCAGCGCAATGGAAGTTAACCGGACTGGACGTGAATAAATATTATGATGTAATTATATACAACTCTAATACTTCAGGAGCTTTATTTAATTCAAATAATAAAACTGGTACCAGGTCAGAATTGAACGGCAGTATCGCTCAAAGTAGATTGGAGGGTTTTAACACGATGTTTACAACTGATCATTATAATGTTAAACCGAATGCATCCGGAGAGATAGTTATGAATATGTCCGCTTTAGCTAATTTTCAATTCAATCAGAATATATCCTATTATGGTCAGACCGTTGCAATATTATTGATTGAAAAAACAACAACGGCTAATCCAAGAACCAATTTCGGCAAATTTAATTTCGCTAATACAACCGCTGCTTCTCATCCTGACTGGGCAACTTTAGCAGGCGACCCAACAACATCAATTCAAACAGCAACAGACCCTGTATCAGGTTGGGCAATCAATACTGTTAGTACTGATCCAACTCATTGGCAAAAGTATGGTGGTAATTATGGGAATGACAATGAAGCTCCTGCTAACATTTATACCGATATTTTTCCAGCGGTTGTTTCTAAAAGCGCGAGGTTAAATTATGCTTTGAATTTTAACCCAGCTACGCAAAACTATAACTATGAAGTAATTGGTATACCTGGAATGGGCCTGCCTGCCGGTACTTACAATTTGAAGATACTTTCAAGTACTACAGCTGATTTTGCACCATCAAAAATTTGGGTAAAAATGGGTAGCAGTAATGGAGTATGTGATAATACAATTGTAGGTAAGGATAATGTTAACAACTATCTTTCTTATACAGGTTATTTAAAAGATGGCGAAACTATAAAAATTGGTTGCTATATGCCGGATGTTTGGGGTTTGTGTTTTATGAATGCAGTGATCGTTGAGAAAGTAGATTAATGTGCTAATAGTACAAGAAAATTAATCCGCAGCAGGGTTGCTTCCCCCGATAGTGCCCCTGCTGCTTCCCAGATAAATAATCCCTATACCATGAAAATTTTTATATGGCAAAAGTTATAGCGGCGTGGTGTACCTGTGTGCTACTTTCCGTCACCGTTCATGCTCAAACGGCAAAAGTAAATGCCGTCGTTAAGCAATTGGAGGAAGAGGCCAAAAGAGCTGTGTTGCCTATGGGTAACCCTATGTTGCAGATGATATTGGCTGACTCACTGAACAAAAGGTCAGTCATGACGCCGGCTAAAGCATATCTCCGGCAAAATCTTCCGGCTGTTCCGGATGTAGGCGCCGGCAAATATCTGCAGGAATCCGCCCGGCAGGAATTTTTTCAGTTTATCAGTAATTCAGCCGGTAAACAGCAGCTCGCGCTGTTGCAGCAAGGCATGAGTACCATCAAAGACACTGCCCGTATCCGTCAATACATCGCGGATAAACTGCGGGGCTTCTATGCCTTACGGGATGAAACGGGCGTGAATAAGCTGTTAAATACCGGTGCGTATAGTAACAGTCTTAAAGAAGCCAGTGCCGGTGCTTTCGCAGAAAATACGCCGGGCATGCCTGTACTGGGTGCCAGCGTTACAATAGCGGATCAGCTGATGATAAAGAATATACCCGTTAACGTGGGCTATTCGAATATTTCAGGACAAAGTACCTGGAACAATCCCTTTGCGGATCAGTCGCTCGTGAAGTTTTCATTTGATAAAGACGCTTATGTAAAACGCCTCAACAGCATAGTAGAAAAGAAATATGACCTCAAAAAATACTTTCTGAAAGACATTGATGTCAAAAGCGCGGTAAAATCCTTTGCCAGCAGTCGGTTGGAAGCGCTCCGGCAAAAACTCACGGAGCTGGGAGAAAAGCAGTCTGCCGCCTTCGGTCAATTGCTCAACAGCGATCATATCATCCAGCTGGATTCGTTGCAACTACGGAATGAGTTAATGAACAATAGAGCCCTGGGCCTTACAGCGGAAGATCTTGAGCCGGCTGTTGCGGCATTGCAGGATAGTATCTTACTGGCACATCCGCTGACCGACAGCAGCCTCAATGGACTGTTGGAACACTTCCGTACAGCCAGTGCTGCCAGAAAATATATGGCGGGCGTTTTTGCGCTGAAGAAAGAAGTAGAAGAAGGCCTGCAGGCTAAATCTATTATCTCAGACGAACGGGTGGCCGGAGGTAAAATCAACAGGCTACTGGAAGAGGAGAGCAACAAAATAAGGAACATTAAAGAACTGTTGCCATTGAGCGGTCTGCAACGCCTGTTATTAAGTGCCAAACAACTCGATATCGGTAACATTGCGGCTTCCGGAAGTAAAGGTGGGGTACAGGATCTGTTTATGTCTGGTATACAAACCAGTTTTCTGAGCAATAATAAATTCCTGATGCTGGGTGCCGGAAAGCGTATCGATGGCGGAACAATAAAAGACCTTGCTTTTAATTCCTCGCTTGATCCGGGTGCTTACAGCATGCAGTTCCTGCAAATGGGCGCCGGTGATATTACGCAGCCACACAGCCATGTAGGGGTGGTGAACGCCAATACCAAAAGCGATTCCCGCCGGCAGTATACTACCCTGAATTTACCTAGAAATACTTTTGTAGGCGCTTTTTCGGAAGATATCAGCCTGGGTAGTTATGGCCGTATCGCCGCACAATTATCAAAGTCCAATAACCAGTTTAAGAATTCGGCAGTGGGTGATGACCCAATGCTGGCCAGTAAAGCCGCTGCATTATCGCTGTTCAACGATTTCTGGGAAACCTTGTCTGTGGGGCTCGACTACAACGGGCAGGTAACTGAGTGGAATATGAACCAGCGTGCCTATGTCAGCTATTCTGGCCTGGGATATAATAACCCGGCTTCTCCCGGAGCAGGAAGAGGAACGATTCGTTACGGATTAAAACTGAAAAGGAATTGGTATAAAAATAAACTGGTGCTGGGAGTAAGATCTGATTTCCAGGATATCAGTTCTTCGGCATTGACTTCCAGTAAATGGAAAAACAGGCAGTTTGCTATTGATGGCCGCTGGAAACTGAATAAGAAGATCGCCTTTGATGCGCGTTTTAACCAGTCGGCCATGAAAAGCACCGGTGAAAAAGCCGCATCCTTTCAGTATATGACCCGGCAATTATCGCTCGCTTCACAGGTGCAGGGAAAAATGGCCACACTTCCATACAACAGCAATATTATGCTGGGATACCAGCAGATCGATATTTTACCGCAATACAGCACCTTACTGAATATTAATATTAACCACAACCTGGTGATCAGCTCGCATGTCCTTTCGGTAAACCTGTTTTACAATAAAGACATTAAGGGAGAAGCGGTGTATGCCAACCTCCTGACGGTGGAAACGGGATGGACCTACCAGGTGTTGAAGAAAATAAGCTGTAGCAGCGGTATTACCTACCTGGATAATAAGGCGGTGGTGCAGCAACTGGGCTTCAGACAAACAGCGGGCGCCAGTGTGCTGTCCAGGTTAAATGTGAATATGTATGTTGACTGCCGTAAAAGCCTGTTGAATACACCACAGAACTATCTGTTTGGCAACTTCAGAAGTGAACTGGCTATTTCTTACCAATTGAATTAAGTACCTATGTTAAAGTTTTATCAGGGAGTGATTTTTTTGATGCTGTTTTGTACTGTTCAACTCCGTGCCCAGGTATCCTTTGTTTTTATCCCGGAGCTGCATGGCCGCACATTGGATGGCCTGTTGCAGGTGAAGCTGGCTAATACCGGCAGCCAGTCGCAACTGGTAAGTCTTACCGTAAAAGTATCTGCTGCCGGCGCCGGCAATATTGTCAGTATAAAAACACCTGCCTTTCAGTTAATGCCCGGCACCAATTCCTTACCGGGTGGATTGATTGCCAGATCCGCCATCCGCTTTGCAGAAAATAAGGTGGCCACTATCTGTCGCCAGTCCGGCTACTTTACGGAAGGAGATTACGAATATTGTTTTGAATTGAATGCCGGTGATCAGTCGCACCAGGGCGAAACCCTGGGCGACCAGTGCTTCGATTATTACCTCCAGCCGTTTTCTCCCTTGTTGCTATTGAGCCCGGCAGAAGAAGACAAGATCTGTAACAAGCGCCCCCCCTTTTTCTGGCAACCACTATTGCCGGCTGTTCCGGGTGTGCAATACCGGCTCGTACTCACGGAAGTGAAACCCGGACAGGCAAAGGTAGAAGCACTTAATTACAATATGCCTTTGATTAACCAGCTGGGCATTAATTCTCCCATGCTTTTCTATCCTTCTCTGGCAAAAGATCTTGTGCAGGGAAAAACTTACGTGTGGCAGGTAAGCGCCTACAAAAATGATATGCTGCTGGTAAACTCCGGGATATGGGATTTTACGGTGTTCTGCGAAGAGGAAACCGCGGCAGAAGTACCGGAAAGCTTCAGGGATATCACAGATCTGACAAAAGGTAATTTTTATGTAGCACGCGGAAAAGTGCTGTTTGCCGTAGAAAATGTGTACGACAAAGCCCCACTGAATTATAAGATCCGTTGCATCACCAAACCCGAACTGGAAATGCGTAAACTACCGGCGATCAAACTGAATCGGGGAAATAACCATGTGGTTATACCCCTGGCAGAGAACAGGTCATTCGTGGATGGCTACTATTACCTGCTGGAGTTGAAGCTGCCTAACGGTGAAGAAAAACAATTAAGATTTCTTTATAAAAGTGAAACGGAATAGCGATGAAATACTTAATAATATCCGTGATGATAGGGTGGTTAATGTCTGCCTGTCATTCAGGAAAGAAAGAAATAAAAGCTTTTTATGCCAACAATGGCCAGGCGCTGGTTCAGGAACAGGATGCAGGGGGTATCAAGGTAAGGGCCAGTTACCTGCCAGTGCAGTGGGAACGGATGCTGGGAAGGGAAAATCCGGATGCAGCAGGGGAAATGACATTTAAGTTAAACGTTGCCCTGCCAGCTTCCTCCGGGGAAGAAAACCGGAAAATGCAGGCGGTAAGCGTAGATACCCTGTTTTGGCTGGTAGCGGGCGGTGATACGCTGGCGGCACAGTTTACGCAGCGAATTCCGAATGGAAGTACCTCTTCAGCAGAATACCTGACCACGTTCAAAAGGGCCGTGCCGGCAGGAACAGCCGTATTGTATTTCGTGATGAATGATTGGATGTATACGCATCATAAATTGGTGTTTCCCTTCCAGGTAACACATATCAATAGTATAGACTCATTAAGCAGCAGGTTATGATTCCAGGAAACATAATATTCAGAAAGTCCATTGCAATTTTTTTTCTAGGCTTACTTGCCTTCCAGATATTGATACCCTGTGCTGCATGGGCACTTACCACCGGTCCTTCTCAACCGGAAAGCAAACAGTTTGCGGAAGCAGGTACCAGTGAAACGGTCGACCTGTTTACCGGTGCGTTTAAATACAATATTCCGATAATGGATATTGATGGTTATCCCATTAATTTAAATTACCAGTCCGGTGTAGGAATGGATGATGAGGCCAGCTGGGTAGGACTGGGCTGGAATCTCAATGTAGGCGCCATTAACCGGAGCCTAAGGGGTATTCCGGATGATATGAACGGAGATAAGGTGATCACGGAACATTATACGGCGCCTAAAACAACAACCGGTGGCCGGGGAACTGTTAAAGCGGAGTTCTTTGGCGGGGCGAAACTGATTGGCTTGAAAGGCTCTTTGTCGCTCGGTATCTTCAGTGATACGTATACCGGTATAGGAGCGGAATTCGGCATAAATGCCGGTATCTCTCTTACACGCGGGAGCGGTGCCTTAACACCCGGACTGGGCGTGGGCCTGATGTCCAATACCAGTAACGGTGTGGATGTATCGCCTAATATCACGCTGGCTTTATATGATAAGTCGAATGAAAATAAGACCACGAACGTAGGGCTGTCGGCCAATCTTGGTTATAATACCCGCCAGGGGCTGAAAAGCCTCACACTGAACGGCTCTTTCGGTATAACCACGAGAGATCGGGATAATCAACCGGGTTCCTCCAGTTTTGATGTAGGCGGCATCGGATTCACTTATAACACACCACCTTTTTATCCGCATATCGGGGTGCCCTATAGGTCTACCAACCGTAGCTACAGTATAGATGTAGGGCCTTCCGGCGCTGGTGCTTTTGCGGGCGTGGGACTTACCGGCTACCGGTATAAACGCGAAATACTGAACAGGATTAATACTAATCCGGCATACGGATACCTGTATGCGAACCAGGGTAAAGACGTGCCCAACGCAGTAATGGATTTCATGCGGGAGAAAGATAATGCGGTGATTCCCAACATGCCAAACATTGCGATTCCGATCGCTACGGCCGATATTTTTTCCTATTCCAGCCAGCTGGGAAGCGGGCAATTCCGCCTGCAACGCGGCGGTTCAGGCGTGGTGTTTGACCCTGCTGTCAATGACGCGAATAACACCACTACCCTTGGGGTAGATCTGGGTTTTGGATTATACTTTCATGGTGGGGTCACGTTTTATAAGCAGGATGTATCCAACAAAACCGGGAAGTGGAAAAACGATAACCTATTCAATGAAGTAGCTGATTATAAGAACACCGATAATACCCTCGAAGAGCATGCCTATTTTAAGCAGATGGATGAGAAGAATGTGGGGAACAATGACTATGAGACATTGATCAGAGGCGAAGACGTAGTGCATGTGTCTTTGGATGGACTCGGCAGCAAAAGTGAACTGAAAGACGGATATAATAATACTTATCCCATATCCACACCCAACCGGCTGACAAAGAAAACAAGACAGGTAAGACGTAATGCCATTTCCTATCTCACCGCCTCAGAAGCCTACAAGGGTGGCGTGATAAGAATGAAAGAAGATTACCGGGAGAACAAAGTAACTGGTTTTACGCCCGCGCTACCTTCCGCAGTAACAGAGTCAAGATATGGTACGCATCTTTCTGAATTTACAGTCACAGGAGACGACGGGAAAAGAATGGTATACAGCCTGCCCGTTTATAACAAGGTACAGGAGGAGTATTCATTTGCCACAGATCCGAATGCAGTGAAGGAGGAAGACAGAAACCTCGTAGGATTTTCGCTGAAACCCGATGGAGGAATTCAGCACAATTACGGCATTGATAAATATTTTCATAAGGAAACGCAGCCTGCGTATGCATCGGCTTTCCTGTTGTCTGCGATATTGTCGCCCGATTATGTAGATGTAACAGGCGACGGTATTTCAGATGATGACCTGGGTACTGCCATTAAATTTAACTATACAAAGGTAAACGGTAATTACAAGTGGCGCTCTCCGATGAAGCCGAATAGGGCGCTGTATAACAAAGCATTGAATGCTGATCAGGATGATGATAAAAGTAGCATCGTATATGGGGAGAAGGAAATATGGCTTTTAAATTCCATCGAAACAAAAAATAAGGTCATGTTTTTCCTGTTGGACAGCAGGAATGATGCATTAGGTGTTACCGGTATCACCGGAGCTATAGACAATACCGCCAATGGCAGACAGCGTTGCTTGAAGGAAGTCCGCCTGTATTCTAAGAAAGATCTTACAACACCCATAAAAACAGCGGTATTCAACTATGAATACACGCTCTGTCAGAAAGTACCCAACCAGGCTGTTGCCGGTAGTGGTAAACTTACCTTAACGGGTTTGCACTTTACCTATGGTGCTTCTACCAAAGGGAAACATTTTCCCTATACTTTCAAATATACGGGCAAGAATCCCGATTATGAATATCTCTCTACCGACAGGTGGGGTAATTATAAAGCGGCCAAATCCGGCTTGAATAATTTAAATAATGACCGCTTCCCTTATAGTACACAGGATAAGGCGATCGCTGATCAGAATGCCAGTGCCTGGAATCTGACGGATATTAGTTTGCCGACAGGCGGAGAAATTCACGTAGACTATGAATCCGGCGACTATGCTTATGTACAGGATAAACCGGCGATGCAGATGGTGGAACTGACCCAGTTGGTAGATAAAGACGGTAACCAGGCCCCCGACTTATTTGCTGCCCGCGGTTTCATGATCAATATTAAAGAAAGCCTGAAGGGAGCCTCCGCGGAAGAAAAGAAAAATGATTTTATCACGCGTTACCTGAATGGTGAAAGGGATTTTTACGTTAAGCTATTTGTGAATCTGACGGATAAACCCGACAATGGTACGGCTGAAAGTAGCTGCGATTATGTTCCCTGTTATGGAAAGGTGATAGATGTGATAGAAAAAGCCGGTGGAAATGTAGCGGTTATATTCGAAACCATGAGCGAAGGAAATGTGACCTCGAATCCCTTCATTTTTTCCGCCTGGCAGAAAATGAGATTAGAATATCCCAGGTATGCTTATCCCGGTTATAAGAACAGGATCTCCGACGATATGCCTATACAGGCCGCATTGGGCGCCCTTGTGAACTCCATCAGTAACCTCAGTGAAATTACGGGGAACTTCTATAAAAGAGCAGAGCGGAAAAGATTTGCCCGCAATGTGGATCTGAAAAAGAGTTTTGGACGTATTGCAAAAGTGGATGGAATGAAACTGGGCGGTGCGGCCCGGGTAAAGCGTGTCAGAATATCAGATATCTGGGATACGATCAGTGGTGAGCCTTTAACCGGTGCTACCTACGGTCAGGAATATACGTATACCACTACCTGGAATGGAAAAACAATCAGCAGTGGTGTGGCCAGCTATGAGCCGGCAATAGGTGGCGATGAAAATCCCCTGCGTTTACCGGTACCTTATACCGAAGATGTAAAGGGGGGCCTCAATAACTATTACTACCTGGAGAAACCCTTTGGAGAAACCTTATTCCCGTCACCGGTAGTGGGTTATAGCAAAGTGATGGTAAAAAATCTGAATGCTGAAGGCGTGGTGGAAGCCGCTCCTAAAACGGGATGGGTACAGCATGAATTCTATACCTCAAAGGATTTTCCGGTACAGGTAAGCTATGATCAAATTCCGGAGGCATATAATTATGACTCCAAAGGATGGTTTAGTTTTATTGGTTCCAATGTAGCACATGAACTGGTACTATCCCAGGGGTATGTGGTGAAACTGAACGACATGCATGGCAAGCCCAAAGCGGAAAGAGTATTTAACCAGTCGGGGGCGGAGATTGCCAACACAAGTTACTACTTCAATGCAAAACCACTGGGGGTAGGCACGCAAACGCTCGTGAATAACGTGGATGTAGTGAACGAAAAAGGAGAGATTACGCAGAACCAGGTTATAGGTAGAGAGATAGAAATGATGGTGGACATGCGGGAAGAAGAAACCAGCAACACAGGCCGGACCATCCGCGCGGGTTTTGATATGATACCCGGTTTCCCCATACCGTGGGTGATCCCACACTGGCCCATGAGTCAGAACGATGAGTACCGGTTGTTCCGTTCAGCATCGGTGTTAAAAACTGTGCAGTATTCCGGGGTACTGGACCGGGTCGTGAAAACCATTAATGGATCTACTGTTACCACTAAAAATACGTTGTACGATGCTATTACCGGCGATCCGGTAGTTACCACGACTAATAACGAGTTTGATGATCCCGTATACCAGGTAAATATGCCGGCATACTGGATGAATAGCGGCATGTCTGGCGCGTATAAAAATAACAATGCCCTTATCCGGAATTTCGAGACAGATTTTAAAGGGAAAATTAGATCTGGCTATACCAGCTTTGTGACTACAGGAGATGAATTGATTGATCTGAAGGGGCAGAATTCAATTTACTGGGTGGTAAAAACACTGACCAAGGGAGACCAGGACCCGTCCTATAAGCTTATCAACAAGGACGGGAATGTGGCGATTAATTTTAAAAGCGACGTAAAGTTGGCCCGCTCCGGATACCGGAACCAGCTAACTGCCCCCGGAGCTTCCGTGGTGTGTTTGAAAAACCCGGTGCAAAATGGAGCTTTCCGTTTTACAACAGATACAAACGATGAACTGGCTTCCCTGGGTGTGCTGGATGCCAATGTAACATTGTACGATCAGTCCTGGGGTGCCCGGCTTAAAATGGAGGGCATTCCAGATCCGTATGACTATGAGCGCCCGGACAGAGGTGTGTATATCAGAAATCCTGATGCAAACGACCGCATGTGGCCCTATTATGCACAGTACAAAGATAGCGAGGATGGGAATGACGGAACGAGCTTTTACGATCAGAATGGTGCGGAATATGGTAACAGAAAAGGTTATTTCTGGGGAGGGAATGGTAACACCGGAAGATTAACAGCCATTGGGATGTATCCCCGGTATAAGAATCCGCTAAATAATCCACTTTGGTATTCTTACAACACCAACATAACACTGGAATCAGCTGCCAGCTATTCTCTTGGTCTGGGTGGTAATGATGAGGTGTATGTATATATCGATGGTGTGGAAGTGAGAAAGCTCACGGAAGAGAAGCTAAGCAATCATAGAAAATGGCATGTTTTTGAATTAAGAAATCTGCTTCCTGGTAAACATAATTTCCGGGTCATGGGTCGTAATTCCAAGGATCAGGAAGCCGGTTTTGCTGCGGAGATCTATAATAAATCGGCTTATGAATTATATAGCACCGGTAATTATACAAATATTATCGCTTATTCATCGGAAGATCTGATACGTTATCCCGCCGATGTAGTGGAACTTCAGGGGGCGTTAGGTACGCTGATAAGTAAAGAGGATTATGTCACACCCATCATTTTTCAGATGAATCCCTTCTTGTATGGATTCCTCGGAAACTGGCGCCCAATAGAGCAGAAAGCTTTCCTGGTGAACAGGACCGGGCAACAGCTGTCTGTGCCTGATATCAGGAAGGGTGGGGCTTATCAGAACTTTACTCCTTACTGGTATTTCTCAGTGACCGATAATTTGTGGAAGCCCACTTATGTAAATAATGAAAAATGGGTCAGCACCGGTACTGCTACTCTTTTTGACGCCCAGGGAAATGGCCTGGAATCAAAAGATCCATTGGGAATTTTCAAAAGCGCACTGTTTAGTTTTAATAATACACTTACTGCTGCAGTGGCTTCCAATGCGATGCAGCGGGAAATATTTTACGATGGATTTGAGGATTATGCATATCGGGTGAAGGCTATTCCGGAAAATAGTAATCCGAAAGACAGCTTCAACATGTTCGTAATGATCCGTGACAAGGGACAGTATACAGACTGGCTGGATAACAAGATCGCTCACACCGGTAAATACAGTCTGAAGCTAAACAGCCCGCTGGTGTTATACACGCATCCGCATGAAAATGTGCATCATACCCTGCCTTACCTGGATTTTTCTGACCTGGGTGAATATATGCGTACGACCAGGCCTAATGTTTACCCGATGGGATTTGCGCCGAAGCCAGGTGCAGAGTACATTTTTTCTGCCTGGGTAAAAGATGCACAACCTGCTGGTAGTACCTCCGATCTGAAAGTGAGTATTAATGACGTTGACCGGCCCCTCACAGTAAAAGCTTCGGTAGAAGGATGGAAGCTGGTAGAGCTCAGATTTTATGCGGGTCCAACCGCATCTTCTACTGCCCTAACCCTGTCTGCAGGCAGTGCTACAAGGATAGACGACATACGTATTTTACCTGTTGCCGGCAATATTAAAACCTATGCATATGATCCTCAAAACCAGCGACTCATGGCGCAATTGGATGAAAATAACCTGGCCACACTGTATGAGTATGATGATGAAGGTACCCTGATCAGGTTGAAGAAGGAAACAGACCGGGGAATCATGACGATTAAAGAAAACCGCTCTTCCTACAGGGCGAAAAATTAACCGCCTTAATATTGAAAGATGAAGAAGTATCATATAAGTGGAAAGTTTATCATTTTATTCGTGTCGGCAGTAATGGTGGTTGGACTGGCCATAGGCGGCCGGCCTTTGCTGAGCAGCTGGTGGTCTCCCGCGAAAGAACAGGCAGCAGTAGCGGAAGAAGCAACCCATTTTCAACGGGAGGATGCTGCATTGCTCGGACAGATCATTGCTATTTACAGGCGTGTCGATACGTTGTCTGTGATTGATATGGGAGGTAGTATCCGGATCAGTGATCCGGCGGAGCCGACAGAAAATGTGAATGCTACATTTAATTATTGCAGGAGAAATGCAGAAATGTATTATCAGCTGGGCGATAATGAAATGATCCAGCTGAAAGACGTGTGTATTTCGGCTAACCGGGGAATTGAGAAACTATTTGTTTCACCTCCCAAAGAGGTAGTGGCGGCTCCCCAGTTACCAGTGGATAGTAT
The DNA here is from genome assembly GCF_036569185.1 of Chitinophaga sp. GTDB lineage: Bacteria > Bacteroidota > Bacteroidia > Chitinophagales > Chitinophagaceae > Chitinophaga. The sequence goes on along the minus strand of NZ_DATCRD010000177.1, from coordinate 805 downwards.
CATTGCACTCTGGGAGAGCGATAGCTATGCTATCAATACCACGCACACCGATAATTTAACAACCGTGCAACTGCTTTGTGAACGCCATGTTACCTGTAAGGAGTTGAAAATTACCTATGACCGTAGTGCCGGGAAATTGAATAGCATTTATATGCGTTTAACCAACCTGGAAGATCCGCTGAACAGAAAGATGGACAGGGAGATCACCACGGTTTTCAATAAATGGAATGAGGTGATTACAGATGGCCGCCGGCTTAGTTTGTCTACCTACCTGCAGAAGGAAGGAGCAGGCTGGAAACCTGCTGCGGCTTATAGTCATTTCAAATTGATATCAACGCTTTAAGTGTTAACCTATTCACCATTAATGCCCTTTACCTATGGGTTATAGAAAATTAAATATTCTCTGTTGCAGTGTATGCTGTGTACTGTTGCTGCTGCTGGGAACGATGCATGTTGCCAGCGCGCAGGTAGAGTCCTACCAGAAACGGCTGCAGGGAAAGATAAAAAAAGGAGATACCCTTGTTATTAAGGATGAAAAATTCCGGAATGATGCCTTTGACTGGAAATCGATCAATAACAAGCTCGTAAATAACATCGTTACTTTCGGTTTGTACCGGGATTCTACCTACCGGATCGATAAGCCTTTCAAGTGCGAACTCGATCTGAAAATAGAATACTGGAGTCAGCCCGACCAGGACGACCCGATCACCATTGAGCATGCGCGGTTGAATATTGATTATGATACCGCCTGGCTGGCGCCCTACCAGGGAGAGAATATTTATTCTTTTTCCAATGCCTATAAGGT
>NZ_DATCRD010000176.1:0-37823 GCF_036569185.1 Chitinophaga sp. | reverse complement strand
GGGTCACTGGGTTCCGCCTTTAAATACGGCCCCTTCGATTTGTCGGTGCTCTTCACCGTGAAATGGGGCGGCGTTATTTACTCTGCCTCCTATGGCCGCGCCAACTTTGCCGGTAACACTATTGCCAGCCTGTATGGGCGCGATGAGTTCCTGCTGAGTAATGTGATCCTGGGGGAAAACGACCAGGAAAGAATGGGCGTTGGCCAGGCGAACAGCAAAGGCAATACCGCGTACAGCGATGCCGACAGGCCCAAAGGCGCCCGTTACCAGGAAGCTTACTTCCCGCTGGTGGATGCTTCCGGTAAAAACATCCTCGATAAAGATGGCCGTATGATCCCCGGTAAGAAAAGCGGTATCTGGATGAATCCCACTACCTACAATTCAGACATGGTATTGAATAATACACCCGCTATCACTTTCAACGCATCCAATATCCGGCTGAGTGAGCTGATCTTCGGATATGCCCTGCCGGCGAAGATCCTGCGCACAACACCGGTGAGATCTGCCCGCCTGGCATTTGTAGGCCGCAACCTGTGGACGCTTTTCAAACATACGCCGCAGGGCATTGATCCGGAAGCCGCCAATACCACCGGTAATGCGCAGGGGATTGAGTCAGGCGGATCTTTCCCTTTTTCTATTTATGGATTTGACCTGAAAGTAACTTTTTAAATGTGTATCATGAAAGCAGTATATATTCTTTCTTTATTAACGATCCTGTGCTGGAGCTGTACAAGGGATTTTGAGCGCCTGAACACGGATCCCACACAGTTCAGCGAAGCCGCGCCGGAAGCAAGTATCCTGGCGGCGGTAAAAAATATGAACGCCCGTATGGCGGACTATAACACCACTAAATACTGGGACCTGGGCCACCTGCTTTGCCAGCAGGCAAACCGGTACGATGTAACGGATGCCGGCCTGTGGCAAACATTTTACCAGGGCGTACTTGGTAACCTTAACCAGGTGGTGGTAAACTATGGCGCTGATTCACTGTATAACAACCGCGTACAGGTGGCCCGTATCCTGCAGGCATACGCTTACTCCATTCTCGCGGGCAACTTCGGCGCTGTGCCATTGTACCAGGCCAATAACCCGGAGTACCTGTCGACCATCCTGTTTGAAAATGAAGATACCGTTTACAGCTTTGTGCTTTCTACATTAAAAGACGCGGCGTCAAAAATCCAGTTGAACGGCGATAAGCTCAAATACGATGCAGTATATAACGGTAACCTGCAAAACTGGATCAAATTTGCCAATACCATGCGGCTGAAAATTGCGATCCGCACGCAAAAGAATATGGGCGCCGTAGCGCGGCAGCACATCACGGAAGTAATGGCCAACGAATCTGCTACTATCAGCACGGAAGCGGAAACGGCGAAGATGAGTTTTGAAAACGTGAATAATAATGAGAATCCATATTTCATTAAGTACATCAAGTCCAACCAATACTTTCCATACGCACCCGGCGCAACAGGGCAGGCGCCAAAAATGAGCGAGTTCCTGTTCACCGTGTTCAGGTCCTACAAAGATCCGCGCCTCAGCGTGTATTACGACACGGTACCTACGGCCAACCGCCTCATTTTAACAGACACGCTGACCAGCACGGCAGATGATTCACTCAGAGTGGTGACTTATCCTATCCCTTATCTTGGTCAGCCGAAAGCAGGCACCAAGCTGGCGGGATGGACCGCCCTTGCGGGGCAGCCGGACCTGGTAGGCGGCTCCAACATCAACAGTTATTCCAACGCTAATCCTATCATCTACCAGGTAGGCCGCCCCATCATCATGCTCTCTTATGCAGAAGCACTGTTCCTCAAGGCGGAAGCTGCGCAAATGGGACTGGGCGGAAGTTTGAGCGCAGAGCAATATTACTATGCCGGCATCGATGCCAACTTCGCTTACTGGAATATCGGCACTGCCCTGCGCGATGAGTACAAAGGCCGAGATGGTATTAAATGGAATACCACCGGCACAGGATTTAATAATTACCTGAGCCTTACCAACGCGGATATCGCTGCAGACCCGCTTACAAAGATCTGGGTACAGCGCTGGCTGAATTATTTCCCCGACGGAGGTTTTGACTGCTGGTGCCTGGAGCGCAGAACACGCGTGTTCCGCCTGCCCCCGCACACCAACCCCGGTGGTAACTCTTCTTACTCTGCCAACCCAACCTATTCGGATGTGCCGGGAAGAATGTCGTACCCCGTTTCCGTGGTGAACCTGAACCCGGTGGGCTACGAAAGTGCATTAAAGGAACTGGGCGTAAGCCGTACCGACGACTACGACATTTACCAGCCGCTTCATTTTGCAAAACCTTACACGGTGCCCGACTGGAACAATGAGCCGGCCGCTTATGATTACCGCTTTATCCAGAAATGGTATGGCGCTACCATACAGGAACTGGCTGCCGCTGCAACAAGAGATGGGTTCAGATATACGATCACCCAGACTTATCATCCTTAAAAACTGACATCATGAAACGTGTGAATATACTCCTGGCAGCAGCCGCTTTCCTGTTGCTCAATGCCTGTAAAAAAGACCTCAGCGGTCCTTCTGTGGATGATAATATCCTGAACTACGAAATACCGGAAGTGCCGGTAACAGAGAACTATGTAGTGGGCGCTTTCTATACTTCTTTTGGTGGCTGGAACGCCAACATCAAAGAAGTGCCGGTAGTAGGAAAATATGGTATGCCCAATGGCGTGCTCACTGCCGGCATTATGCCCAAACATATTGCCTATGGCGTAAAAGCAGGATTGGATTATTTCGTGTTCTCCTTCCGTTCTCCCAACAGGGATGCGAATAACTACCGGTCGGATTCCACGCTGATCCGCGGGTTCATTGACGCCGACGGGGAAGGCCGGATGAAATTTGCCATGTCGTACAATTTCAGCACCGGTACCTACGGCGGCCTCAGTGCCACTAATCCTATTGAAAAGGATAAGCTGAAACTGGCGCAATTCTTCAACGATTTCCGCCGCATTGTGCCATACATGAAAGATGCGCATTACATGAAGGTGGGCAACAAACCGCTGTTGTATATCCAGAACGCACAAACGCTGTTTTCCGATAGCAACAAAGCTATTTATGATACGCTGAGAAGCCAGCTGAAAACGCTGGGCGTAGAGCCTTACATAGTAGGTATGCAGGACCGCTGGACGCCGCCGGCCCGTTATGAGATCCGCTTCAAAGGCTGTGTAGATGCTATTTATCACCAGTCGCTCAGCTCGCAGATCAACAACTGGGACCGCTGGTACCTGCTGCCGCAGACCATAGACCAGAACTGGAAATACTCAAAGGATTATTTCGAAAAGAATTTCGGGGCCGACTATGTACCTAACATCACGCCGGCTTACAGCTGGAAGATCAACACACCTACCAGTACCAACCCGGAATACCCGCGTACCGACAGCGGCGCGCTGTTCATAAAGCTGTGCAATGTGGCTAAAATGAATGCCAGCAATAAAACACGGCTGATCATGATAGACGGCTGGAATAACTGGACAGAAGATATGCAGCTTGAACCGGCCGAAAGCTACGGGGAACGTTATCTCAATATTGTAAGAAAACAATTCAAGCAATAACCGCGGAGATTGTCTGACTCAGGATTAAACTCCAGCCAATCCAGCGTGAACAGGTGCTGGTCAGGTTGCTGCGCTTTGCTGAACACAAAGTAAAGGTCGTTTTTTCCGCCGGGGTCCTGTACAGGCACCGTTACTTCTATGAATTTATTCCAGTTACCGGTGGCTTTGTAGGCCAGTTTACTGATCACAGGGCCGGATACGCTGCCGGTATGGATTTCCAGGATCGCGTCTTTGTCGAGCGATGAATAGCGGTATGTTACTTTGTGGATGCCTTTCAGATCGATGTTCCTGAATACAAAGAACGATTTGTTATGGATAGATCCCAGGAACTCTGATGAACGGCTGATGTTTTGAACCGAGTCTGCATCTTCTGCCTGCACACGGAGGGAGCGGAGCAGCAACAGTGCATTGCCGCTTAACGGAGATGCGTTACCGCCGCCATCTGTATAAGTGGCTGCCAGTACATAGTTGCCATACTTTTCTTTGCCCAGGTGATCTTTTAAGGCCACTGCGCCGGAGGCAGGCAGACTGCCGGCTGCCTGTTGTGTAGCCAGGGAGAGGATGTATTTTACAATTTGCCCGGCATCATCTACAGACAACTGCGGGTGGGCTGCCATGGAATGTTCGCCCCAAACGCCGCCGCCACCTTTAATGATCTTGTTGGCAAGATAAGCAGGGGCTTTGGGGTCTTTCTCATAGCGTTTGGCTACCTGTGTAAAGGCCGGGCCAACAGAAGCCTTATCCAGCTGGTGACAGGCCTTGCAATCGCTGCCTTCCATCAGCACCTTACCGGGATGCGCAGGCACCGTGGTAATCAGCTGATGCCCTTTTTCCGCTTTCGATTTACTGCGTGGAATGTAATGCAGGCCAATCATGAGCTGCTCGTTATTGATAGCAGGATCTTCATTATCGGTAACTGTTACTGCGTAATGCAGTGGACTGTTATCAAAATAGAAAGTGCTGTTATCAGTAGTCGTGATCTTTACCACCGGTACGGTGTTGCCTACACGAATAGTGACGGTATCTGTACTGCTGGCGCCTTCAGGGTCCGTTATTTTCAGGATGGCGTGGTATACGCCATTCTTTTCATAGGTATGCACCGGAGAGGGATCGGTAACAGCGGCGGTGGCATCGCCAAAGTTCCATTCGTATTTCAGTGTTTGTCCTTCATCGAAGTCGTAGCTTTCTTTGCTGCTGAAATTCACTTTCATGGGCGCGGCGCCTGCAGTGTCTATAGTGGTGATAGCCGCTACCGGGGCGCGGTTGCCGCCATTATAGGAGATGCGTACCAATCGCGCGTCGTCATTGTCAATACCATATACGGAGCCATACTCCAGGATATAGAGGTCGCCGCCTTTGCCGATGGCCATGTCTACCGGGCGCCTGAAATCGCCGTTTGTTTTCATGAAGGGCTCCATCGATTTAAAGTTGTACTGGCTGTCGAGCCGCACGGCAAACACCCAGTTACGCATCCAGTCGTAAATGAACAGGGCGTTATCGTACCATTCGGGTAAACCGGTTGGGCTAACGGTAGCCTTATTGTAATGATATACAGGTCCGGCCATAGCGCAGCGGCCGCCATTGCCCAGTTGCGGGAATACGGAGGAAGAATCGTACGGATACCAGATCATGGCTTTTTGCGCCGGCGGCAATACTTTCAGGCCGGTGTTGTGCGGGGAATTATTTACCGGGGCTTCTGCTTTGAAAGGGGCGCCAATGGTTTTGGTGGCGAAATCGTATTGAGGATAAACCTTATTATCGCCTACAACGAAGGGCCAGCCGAAGTTGCCCGGCTTTTTGGCCTGGTTGATCTCATCGTAGCCGCGTGGCCCCTGGTCGCTGTCTTGCCCTGCATCCGGGCCTACTTCGCCCCAATATACAATACCCGTGGCTGTGTCTACCGACATACGGTAGGGGTTGCGGCAACCCATGGCGTATATTTCAGGGCGTGTGCCCGCAGTGCCTTTGGGGAACAGGTTGCCTGCAGGAACCGTGTAGCTGCCATCCACTTCGGGGTGGATGCGCAGCACTTTCCCGCGCAGGTCGTTGGTATTACCGGCGGAGCGTTCCGCATCAAAGGTAATGCGGCCGGGAATAGTGTCCAGTGGCGCATAACCGTTGGAGGCAAATGGCACTGTGTTATCGCCGGTAGAAATAAAGAGGTTGCCATCGCGGTCCCAGTCGAGCGAACCTCCTGTATGCGCGCTCACTTCCAGTTCCAGCGGAATGGTCAGCAGTACTTTCTCGGAAGACAAGAGGAGGGAGTCTTTACCTTCCATGGTAAAACGGGATACCTGTTGTGCCGCCGGCAATTTATTGGGTGTATAATAAAAATAGATGTAATGATTTTTTTCAAAACCGGGATCCAGCGTTACCCCCAGCAGCCCGTTGCCAAATCCTTCCTTGGTGTCGGGGAGTACCGGGAACGTATATACGACTTTGGTAGCCTGGGTAGCAGGATCGTAGTGATACAATTTACCGCTGCGTTCAATAAAATATACGCTTCCATTACCGGCAACAGCCAGTTCCATTGGTTCGTTCAGGTCGTTGGAAAGAATGGTTTTGGTAAAACGGTTGTCTTCCGGGGCCTTGGTTGATTTGCTCTTTGTTGGCTGATTACCGCATCCCTGCATGATTAGTGTCGATCCGACAATAATAAGGGCCGGCAATATCCGTGTGCATAACTTGAACTGTCCACTCATGTAATATGATTATAGATTTGATTAGCGGGTCACAAAATAATAGAATATTGTATCTTTTTTCCTGAAAAAGGATGAAAGGAAACAATATCGGACAGGCATTTCAAATTTATATCATCTCCCCAACAGCGAATTTAGTATCAGAAAGAAAGGAAGGGTTGGCATTTTTTGTGCCGCTTCCGTATATTTGAGGCCCACATTACTCAGGCTGGTAAATTTTAAAGATGGATCTGAACGAATTTAAACAATCCTTACAGGAAGCGCATCCACCCAAAAATATGTCGGTATACCTTGATTCCCTCTGGTATGAAGGGAAAGGCAACTGGAAAAAGGCGCACGACCTGGTAGATGATCTGCCGGGACCGGATGCCGCGAGGGTACATGCTTACCTGCACAGGGTAGAGGGCGACCAGGCAAACGCCGACTACTGGTATCGCAGGGCGGGAACCACCAGGCCTTCCGGTACCCGGGAAGAAGAATGGGAATTGCTGGTGAACCAGTTTTTACAATAGCGGGCAACAGGTATCTGCGAGCGACCAACTTAGGGTGTATAATTTACATTTGTCATTGATTATTAGGCTATAAAAAAGCACTAATTTGTTTATTATTTGTATATTCCACGTGGCGTCAGATCGATAAGTATTAAACAAACAGTTATTTAGTTTTTTAGCGGAGTATGTGGAAATTTATCCTTTTACTATTTTTATCTGTTCATCTGTTTACAAATGCTGGTTATGCTCAGTCCTACGGATTACGCTTTTCTAGTCATGAAGTGGTGCAGGAAAGGAGAACAACGCTGAATTTAACTTCATCAGGCCCCCTGTGTTTCAAAAAAAGCGCAGAAATATCATTCGATCTCAACTTACTTCCCTATAAAGAAACTTACTTCGGCTACGTATTAAGGATCATTGCTGCCAATAACCAGAATATTGACCTGGTATATAACCAGCGGGAACGTAGCTTTAACTTCCTCATCGGGGAAAGTTTTTCCAGGGCATTCACCATCGATTCTATCGCTCTTTTTGGCGGATGGACGCATATTGCTATCCGGTTCGACCCTGAGCATAACGAGGCTGCCATCTCAGTTAACAATAAATTTGTTGCCAAAGGCCCGGCAAAACTGGGCAACCCCGTATGTACACGGGTCTTCTTTGGTACCAATACTTACGAAGGGTTTCAAACGGTAGACATTCCGCCTATGAACCTCCGTAATATAGTGGTGAAAGAGGGCGGTCATACCAGGTACAACTGGCCACTCTCCGAAAATGAAGGCAATACGGCCACGGATCTGCAGGAAGGTAAAACCGCTGTGATCCGGAATGCCAGCTGGATTGGGCCCCGGCACCGCAACTGGAGCCTGCTCCGGAGCTGGGAAATCAGCGGTACCCCCAGTGTGGCATTCGACCGGGAGCAGGAAGTGCTCTATATTGTATCTTCCGATTCCTTATATAGTATCTCTTTTAAGAATGAACAGGAGCAGGGCATCCGCCTCTCCGAACGGCTGGATAGCCTGATGCCGGGGAACCAGTCGGTGTTCAATCCCTTCTTACATAAACTCTTCAATTTTTATATAGATCAGAAAAAAGCAGGTTCCTACGATTCGCTTAACCGCAAATGGGATACCCGCTATACGCCTGATCTGCTCACTGTTTACTGGCAGGCCAATAAATTTATCTCCCGGTCCGACTCCTCGCTTTATATCCTCTGCGGATACGGGCAAATGCAATATAAGAATACGGTGCAGCGCTATCATTTCGGCACGGGCAAATGGGACTCCGTTCCCGTTACCGGCGAAAGGCTTACTCCCCGGTACCTGGCCGCCACCGGCACTACGGAAAACGGCGATACCGCTTATATTCTCGGCGGCTATGGCAGCAACAGCGGCAACCAGGTGGTAAATCCCCGTCACTATTACGACCTGATGGCCTTTTATGTAAAGGATCACTCTTTTCATAAAGTGCTGCAACTGGAAGAACCTCCCGCACAGTTCTGCTTCGCCAACAGCCTGGTCATAGACCCGGCTACCCGGCATTATTACGCCCTCATCTTCCCCGATGATAAATTCAATACCACCCTTCAACTGGTGGAAGGCTCCCTGAAAGCGCCGGGGTTAAAGCCCCTGGCGGATGCTATCCCTTATTCTTTTCATGATATCAAGTCGTTCGCCGATCTTTATTACTGCCGCAACAGTAAAAAACTGGTCGCCGTAACGCTCTATACTTCGAAAGACAATATCACTACCGTAAAAGTATACACGCTGGAATTCCCGCCTGATGCCCTGCCTGCGGAAAAGGCCGGGCTGAAAGGGATCTCCGCATGGTATTTATTGCTGCTGGTCCCACTGGCCGGGATTATGGTATTCCTGTTCCGCCGCCGTAAAAAAGCAGCGCCACAGCCGGTTGCTGCAACATCTGCTGCTCCTCCGGCCGCCGCACCGGTTACTTCCCCGGCGCCATTGGCTCCGCTGCCCGTGGTGATCCCTGAAACTGCAACGGACGAAACCTTACCGGAAGAGATCATCGCGGAGAAAAAAGGCCGTATCTATTTCTTTGGCCCGTTCGAGGTGCTGGACAAGGAAGGGCAGGACATCACCAAATTCTTTACCCCACTGTTAAAGGAACTGTTCCTGCTTATTGCCATCAATACTATCCGTTCAGGAAAAGGCATTTCATCGGACCGGCTCTATGCCACTCTCTGGCGGGATAAGTCCAGCAAGGAAGCGCAGAACAACCGCTCCGTGAACATGGTGAAGCTGAAAGCCATACTTGATAAGCTGGGCGCCTGCGCCTTTGTAAAGGAAGCGGACCGCTGGAGCCTTCAATATGCTGCAGACGATATTGACATGGACCTGGCCGGGTTCCAGCAACTGCTGCACTCGCCCCGTCCCCTGCAAAAACAACCCGTCCTCGATCTGCTGAAGATCCTTCACCGCGGCTCTTTCCTACCTGATACCAACTATTCCTGGCTGGAAGATATCCAGTCCGAAATCTCAGGCGTAGCCCTCGATATTCTCACAGAGGCCGCCCACCAGTTCAATACAGATCCCGAACTGTTGATTGAAATTGCAGACAGCATCTTCCTTTTCGACCCCGTAAACGAAGAAGCGCTCCGCATGAAATGCAGCAGCCTGGTGGCACTTGGTCGCCATTCACTGGCCAAAGCCGCCTTCAACAAATTCGCGAGGGAGTATCTCCACATGTATGGAGAGGAGTTCCCGCACCCGTTCACAGCCTATTCGGGGGATAAATAAGCGGAGGTTCGCCGCGGATTTTGTCTTGGAGCAGGATTACGCTGATTATACTGATTAGATGGATTTTATTTTTTGGGATTTTTTTTGATTTTGGGAGATGTTGGGGCTACCAGCGTTTGGACTTTGAACAAGTGGTAACTGACACAGATGTAAGGCGTACTGTGGGATCCTTCCTGTTATATTTATATCCCGCCGGGAACCAGCTCAAAATTAACCCGTAGATATGCCCTATCTATAAAGGTACGGCTGATATTGGGCTATAATCCGGCCCGGATACGGCGTATATAGGGGGGAAACAGGGAGTAGCCATACTGTAACCGGGGAGTATCCTGGAGGAAAGTACCATGAAATCCCCATCTGGCATTGTCAAAAGTAACCCCGGCAGTTCTAACATCTCCCAAAATCAAAAAAAATCCCAAAAAAATAAAATCCATCTAATCAGTATAATCAGCGTAATCCTGCTCCAAGACAATTTCAATCGCCGAAGGCGATTAATTAAAACTTTATTCATTTGTTAGTGCATTATTAGTGCTGCCATTAAGGCTGCCCGGATAAATTGCATTGTAATGAATAAGACAAGATTCCACGACTATGGCACTCAGGCCACTTTATCAGGAAAAAAAAGAATGCTGGTGATCAAGGTCATCAGCATTCTTTTCCCTTTTCTGATAATAGGCGGTGTGGAGGCAGGGCTACGGTTATTTGATTACGGTCACAGCCTGCAACTTTTTATTACGTCTCCGCAAAACCACGATTACTACCAGCTCAATCCTGCGGCTTCCCTGAAATATTTTTCCAATGCAGATATCGCCACAAAAGGGAATAGTGAGTTATTTAAGAAAGTAAAGGACCCCGGTACGCTCCGCATTTTTGTGCTGGGAGAATCCACCACTATCGGGTATCCCTATTTTCACAACGGCTCCTTTCACCGCTGGCTGCAATTCCGGCTTATGCATACCAACCCGGATCAGCGCCTGGAGATCATTAATCTTTCACTAACGGGGGTTAATTCCTATACGGTAGAGGGTTTTGCAAAAGAGTTATTACCGTATCAACCCGATGCCGTGCTTATTTATACCGGTCACAATGAATATTATGGCTGCCTGGGCACCGGTAGTACGGACAAAATTGCGGGCAGTTCTTTCCTGGTGCACCTGGTACTGCAACTGCGGGAGCTGCGTATTACACAGCTCATGGCCAACGCGCTCCAAAAAGTGCCCCCGCTGAAACTTTCCGGTAAGGAGGGCGGTGGTAAAACCCGTATGGAAATGATGGTAGCGGAACAACAGATCCCTTTGGGATCCGCCATGTATGAAAGAGGCATTGCCCAGTTCACTGCCAATATGGATAACACCCTGCGTATACTGAACGGGGCCAATGTACCGGTGTTTATCAGCAACCTTGTATCTACCGAAAAAGACCTGTTCCCTTTTATCAGCATAGCACCCGACAGCACAACATACCCCAACTTTGGCGCCGTCTACCGGCAAGGCGAACAGGCCATTGCCAAAGGGGATTCCGCCGCTGCGATGCGGTATTTCCTCGATGCGGAAAACAGCTACAGCGCGCATGCCGGCTGTAACTACTATTTGGGCGTATTGGCTTTGCAAAAAGGCGACAGCTCCGCTGCCAAAACGTATTTTGATAAAGCCCGCGACCTCGATGCACTCCGTTTCCGCGCGCCGTCCAAATTGAATAAAGTGTTACTGGACCTGTGCAGCAAGTATAAGAATGCCCACCTGGTAGATGCCAATGCCGCTTTTGAAGCCGCCAGCCCGGGGCATATCATTGGCAACAACCTGATCCTGGAGCATGTGCATCCTAACCTGAACGGCTACGCGCTGTTGTCGGATGTATTCTACAACACCATGAAGAAGCAGGGCCTTTTCAAAGCGCCCAACGACAGTGCCATGAGCTTTGCGCAACTCCTGCAGGCCATGCCTGTCACGGTGATTGATAGTCTTGCTGCCGCCTATAAAATTGCCCATCTCAAAGGAAGCTGGCCCTTTAATACCACTAACGTGCACGATACAACGCTGATTGCAAGCGAAGAACAACAACTGGCCTATGAAGTGGCTTTCAGGAAAACCTCCTGGGAAGCGGCCTTGCAGCAGTTGTACCACAGCTACAATCAAAACGGCGATTTTGCGCGCGCTGCTACCATAGTGGCCGCCTGGGTGCAGGAGCATCCTACCGAAGCGGCATATTATGAAGAAGCGGGCAACTATAACGGTAAACTGAATAATACGGCGGAAGCCATCTTCTATTTTAAAAAAGCATTTGCCATGTCGCCCACATTTGATGTGGCCAGAACGCTGTTTGTGCTTTACCTGAAACAGGATAACGCCGGTAAAGCCCTGCCTTACCTCAACTATGCCATTGATCATAACGAACGGCGCTTAAACCTGCTGCCGGTGAAAGATTGCCTGTTGCGGATCCTGGAGCTGCAAACAGTGGCGGCCAGGGAGCCGGCGAATATCGCCGTGCTTAACCAGATTGCCGGGTTATATTTCCGCATGGGAAATAAAGACGGCGCTGAATTATATGTAGAGAAAGTTTTGCAGGCATCGCCGGGCAACAGGGATGCGCTCCATATACAAAGCCAGTTGAAAAAAGCATAGCGATGTGGAAAGGGATCAAACATATTACCCCGCAACAATGCAGGGAGTCTGGACAGGTGGCGGCAGTGGCTTTGCTGGCGGCGTCGCTTTATTACCACGATTTCCGGCTGGTGGCCGTGGCACTGCTGATTTTGCTTATCACATTGCTGGGGCCCCGGTTGTTGTACCCGCTGGCGCTGTTGTGGTTTGGCGGGGCAAAGGTATTGGGAGAAATAAACGTGCGCATACTGCTTAGCCTTGTTTTTATACTGGTGGTAATACCCGTGGGGATGTGGCGGAAGTGGAGAGGCAAAGACACCCTGCAACTGCGCAGGTTTAAAAAAGATAAAGCATCAGTAATGGATATACGAAATCACCTGTATACCAAAGAAGACCTGCGGCATACATTTTAAAACGACCAACATTCACACGTCATGGAATTTTTACATGAACTGCTCTACTTTTTAAAGACACGGAAAAAGTTCTGGCTGCTTCCGCTGATCATCGTGTTGTTGCTGCTGGCATCGCTGGTAGCATTAACAAGCGCCTCTGCGCTGGCGCCTTTTATTTATGCCATCTTTTAAGCATTGAGAAAAATTATCCTGGGCATATCGGCATTTTATCACGACAGCGCCGCAGCGCTGATCATCGACGGTCGCATTATTGCGGCTGCACAGGAGGAGCGTTTTACCCGTATAAAGCAGGATGCTTCTTTCCCTGTGCAGGCTATTAAGTATGTGTTGTCGGAGGCCGGCATTGCTTTCGATGAGCTTACCGCGGTGGCGTTTTATGATAAGCCTTTGCTGAAGTTTGAACGGCTGCTGGAAACGTATCATGCTTTTGTGCCGCGGGGCTGGCGTAGTTTTATTACTGCCATGCCGGTGTGGATGAAGGAAAAAATTTTTATGAAGAAGATGTTGCGGCAGCAGTTCCGCGCATTGGGCGCCAAGGTAAAAGTACCATTGTATTTCCCGGAGCACCATTTATCGCATGCTGCCAGTGCATTTTATCCCTCGCCTTTTCAATCGGCCGCTATCCTTACCATAGATGGCGTAGGGGAGTGGGCCACCACCACCATTTGCTATGGCGATGGCAGTGATATTAAAATACTGAGGGAGCTGCGCTTCCCGCATTCCCCGGGACTATTATATGCCGCCTTCACTTATTTTTTGGGCTTTAAAATAAACAGCGGCGAATATAAACTCATGGGCCTTTCGCCTTATGGCCTGCCGGATGATCCGCAAACCATAGTGTTCAGGGAAAAGATCACGGCAACGTTGGTGGATATACGAAACGATGGTTCCATCCTGCTGAACATGGATTATTTTGAATTTGCCACCGGGTTGAAAATGACGGCTACGCCGTTATGGGAAGCGTTGTTTGGTATGTGCAGGCGGGAACCCGAATCCGCCATCACGCAGGGGCATATGAACCTGGCGCTGGCCATTCAGCAGGTAACTGAGGAAATCGTAGTAGCGCTGGCGCAAACCGCAAAAGCAATTACCGGGAGCCGGCAGTTGGTGATGGCAGGCGGCGTGGCATTGAATTGTGTTGCCAACAATAAAATAAGGGACGCGGGTATTTTTGAAGATACCTGGATACAGCCTGCTGCCGGTGATGCCGGCGGCGCATTGGGCGCCGCCTATGCTGCTTATCATATTGGAATGGAACAGCCGCGTATTTTTTCCACGGGAGATGATGCCATGCAGGGCGCTTTTCTTGGCCCCGCCTATGGCGACGCGGACATCCGGAAACTGTTGACCCGCTACGCAGCAGTAGCGGTGCACGAGCCGGACTTTGAAACGCTCACACATACCGTAAGTACTCATCTTGCTGATGGCAAAGTAGTAGGCTGGTTCCAGGACAAGATGGAGTTTGGTCCACGCGCACTAGGCAACCGCAGTATCCTTGCTGATCCGCGGCAGCCAGATATGCAGCAGCAACTCAACCGGAAAATAAAATTCCGGGAAAGTTTCCGCCCCTTTGCGCCGGCGGTACTGGCGGAAGATGCGCATCTGTATTTTAAGGATGCCGGTGCTTCTCCTTATATGTTATTCACCACTACATTAAAGGAAGCGCAACAACGTTCCTGTATCCCCGCTGTTACACATCTCGATTATTCCGCACGGGTACAAACTGTACATGATACGCTTCATCCAAAGCTGCATCAGCTTATTAATAGTTTTAAAAAACTAACAGGCTGCAGTGTGCTGATCAACACTTCATTTAATGTAAGAGGAGAGCCGGTGGTGAATACGCCCGAAGATGCATGGCTTGCCTTTATGCGAACGGAAATGGATTATCTCGTAATAGGTCATTATGTTTTTGACCGTCACCGGCAACCAGCGCTGCCAAAAGAGTTGTTTAAATCATTTGAATTGGATTAATACATCTTTCTAAAAGAAAATTTTTAAAAAATACAGCATTAATACCGCTGTTAGTTCATTATTAGCGCTGCTGTTAGGCCGCTGATGCTTACTTGCAATCATTATTTTCTTTATCAATCGAAACATCGTTCGCGTTATGAAAAGATTACTATTGCTGATGCTCCTCGCATCGGGTCTGTTACAGGCCTATGCACAAAGGCAGTTGACAAAGGGTAAAGTGCTGGATGAAACCGGCCAGCCACTACCCGGCGCTACTGTAAGGGTAAAAGGTACCAACATTTCAAGTCCCACCAATGCACAGGGCGAATTCCAGATCGCCACCGGCGAAACCACTTCCCCGGTACTGGTTATTTCTTATATCGGTTACATGGCACAGGAGGTGGCGGTTACGGGCGATAACCTCTCTGTTACATTGAAAACAGATGCCAGGTCGCTGAACGACGTGGTAGTAGTGGGTTATGGTACACAGAAAAAAAGCGACGTAACCGGGGCCACCAGCTCGGTGAAAGCTGTGGAAATTGCCAAGCGCCCTTTGGTAAGGGTGGAACAGGCATTACAGGGCACCACTTCCGGCGTTACTGTTCAAAGCAACAGCGGCCAGCCAGGTAAAGGGATCAGCGTAAGGATCCGCGGCGCCAGCTCTATCACCGGTGGCAATGATCCGCTATATGTCATTGACGGTTATATTGGCGGCAACCTGGAATCTATTGCTCCCGGCGATATTGAAAGCATGGAGATCCTGAAAGATGCATCCGCCACCGCCATTTATGGTTCCCGCGGTTCCAACGGGGTGGTAATGGTGACCACTAAAAGTGGTAAATCAGGAAAACCAAGAGTAGATTTCAGTGGCTGGGTAAGCAGGAACTCCCTGCCAAAGAAACTGAAACTGTTGAATGCATACCAGTTTGCGCAACAGGTGAACGAGAAAGGAGATGTGGCCGGAACTGGCCATCCGTTTTCAGATGCAGACCTGGACAAATTTAAAAATAATCCCGGTGGTACCGATTGGCAGGATGAATTAACACAAAAGCCATTGGCCCAGAATTACCAGGTAGCCGTATCCGGCGGCGCTGAAAACGTGAAGTATTACTTCTCTTATAACTATCTTGATCAGCCGGGCCTGCTGGTAAATTCAGGCTATACGAGACATACCCTGAGAGCAAACGTGGATGTGAAACTGAACAGCAAAATGGACCTGAAAGTAAACATCACAGGTTTGCTGCCACAGTCGCACAACACCGATTTCTCCGGCGATATCACCGACCCGTTTGCGGAAGCCAGCATGTGGGACCCCACCAGCCCGGTAAAAGATGCGCAGGGTAACTATATAGCAAGATCCAATTTTGCATCCCTGGCTACCAACCCGCTGCAGAATATGATGAGCCGCTCCGTTGATGGAAAAACTTCCAACCTAACTGCTACCGGTGTGTTCACGTATCGCATCATCGATCACCTCACATTTACCTCCAATAACAGTTATGAATTACAGAGCCAGCAAACGCAATCGCTCTTCCCGCCAGGATCAAATGAAGCATATAACGGCAACGACTATGCGAAAGTGGAAAACTCCCGTTACAGGAGCTGGCAGAACTCCAACTTCCTGACCTATAACAACCGTTTTGGCAAACATGCGCTCACGGTAACGGCCCTTGTGGAACAGGCGTCCAAACTCAATAACAATACCATTGCGCAGGCTAACCAGCTGTCTACCTACAGCCTCGGTTACTGGAACCTTGGATTAGGTAAAACACAATCCACCAGCAGCGGCTACTGGTCGGATGCATTGATTTCCTACATGGGCAGGGTGAACTATGCGTTTAATGATAAATACCTGTTAACGGTATCTGTGCGTACCGACGGCTCTTCCCACCTGGTTGACAAATACTCCACTTTCCCTGCGGTAGCATTGGGATGGGCAGTAGACAAAGAAGGTTTCATGGCAAATTCCAAAGTGATCACGGGCCTGAAACTCCGCGCCAGTTACGGGCAAACAGGTAACCAGGCAGTGCCCGCGTATTCTTCTATCGCGCAGATCGGAACCGCATTGCCTTATTACTTTGATGGCAGCACGCCAAGCGTAAATACGCCGCTGGGCACACCGGTGTCCAGCTCCCTGCGTTGGGAAAAGAACACTACCTATGATGTGGGAGTGGATATGGAACTATGGCGCGGCCGCTTAACTTTCACTGCAGATGCTTATAATAAGAAAGTGACCGACCTGCTGTATGCCACCGACAACCCTTTCTATTACGGTGGCGGAAGCTTCCAGCGCAATATCGGCAGTGTGAGAAACACCGGTCTTGAATTCAGCATTGGTGGTACGCCGGTGGTGGGTAAGGATTTCAAATGGACCAGCAACTTCAATATCTCCTTTAACAGGAATGAAGTACTGGACCTCGGCGGCCAGGATAACATCATCGTAAATGGTATCGGTTCCGCACAACAGGGTGTATCTATTATTAAAGTAGGGGAGCCCTTGGGTACCTTCTATGGTTACAGGTACCTGGGCACCTGGAAAAGTAATGAAAAAGACGAAGCCGCTTTATATGGCAAGAAGCCAGGCGATACGAAGTATGCCGACCTGGATGGAGATAAAAAACTTTCCGGTGGCGACCTCACCACTATTGGTAATGGCATGCCCAAATATTATTTCGGTTTCATCAATGATTTCTCTTACAAAAACTGGAGCCTCAACCTGATGTTCCAGGGCACACACGGCAACCAGATGTTCTCTTTCAGCCAGCCTTATATCATGGGTGGGCTCGGAGATGCCCGCGACGCTACCAGCGCCACTATCCTGGATATGTGGACGCCTGAAAAACAAACGGATGTACCCACTTATGGCAACCAGAATGAGATCAAGAGCAGCCGCTATGTATACGATGCCAGCTACATCAAGCTGAAAAATATCTCGCTGACCTATGCGGTTCCTGCAAGCCTGCTGAGCAGGATTCACGCACGCAGCCTGGATGTTTATATCAGTGCACAGAATATCTGGACCATCACCAATTTTCCTGGCTATGACCCGGAAGTAACCAATGCAACCAATGCGATTACACAAGGTTTGGAAACAGGTACTGTGCCTAACCCTAAAACCTATACGATTGGTGTAAGACTTGGCTTATAATTAAAAGAAAAGGATGCTGTTTTTCTAAAAACTACTATTATGAACAAAAAATATTTCCTTCCCTTAGCTATTGCAGCCATGATCGGCGCATCATCCTGTGTGAAGCTCAAGGAAGATCCAAAAGCAACACTTACACCGGGCAATTACTTTAATACCCAGACAGAACTGGATGGTGCAGTTACTTCTGCTTTCAGGGCGCTGGCAGTAGATGGGGCCTGGGGTTTTACCAGCAAACTGACCGCTTATTTCGGATCTGATGATCTTACTACTCACCCTGCATCCAATAAAGCTGATTCGCGTGAATTCGACCGGCTCCAGGGCACTTCCACCAATTCCAGTTTACGCGCCGGATGGGAAGGGCCATGGAACACCATTTACCAGGCGAATAACGTGATCACCAATTTTGAAAAGGTAACCGCTACTACTCCCGACGCTATCCAGGCGCGCACCTATGCAGGCGGACAGGCCTACTTCCTGAGAGGGATCTGCTATTTCTACCTGGTAAGAACATTTGGTGCATTGCCGATCGTTACCGGCCCGGCGGAGATTACCACCGTACCTGTACGACAGGAGCCCGCTAAAGTATACGAGCAGATCATCAGCGATCTGAAAGCAGCTGCCTCTATGTTGCCGGATAAATGGCCTGCCGGCGTAAACGTAGGCCGGCCCGGTGCGCTCGCTGCCAGGGCTGTACTGGCCAACGTATACCTGACCATGGCCGGCTGGCCGGTGAACCAAACCTCCAACTACAGCCTGGCCGCAACAGAAGCAAAAGCGGTGATAGACGCCAATAAATTTGACCTGGTGCCGGATTACCTGGATGTATTCAAAACCAACAACAACATTGAATCTGTGTTCTGCCTGGAATACAATGTAGGCGGACAATTACCTAACCGTTCCTTTGGCGCTACCTGTATCCCGGATGATGAAGGCGGATGGGACGACTTCTTCCCTGAGATCAACTACTTCAAGGATGCGCCGGTGTGCAAGCGCACGGATGAAACTTTCCATACGCAGATCAAGAGCAACAAGTATGGTGTGGTAAGCTGGGATGATCCGAGAACCGCAACCAAGCATCCTTACTACAATAAGTTCCGCTATGGCGTTGGTGATGGTATTGTTGAAACGCCCACCAAAGTAATCAGCTTTAACGCCAGTACCAATAAAACAACCGATGTGGTGCGTTTTGCAGAAACGCTGCTCATTTATGCCGAAGCTTCTGCGATGGCTGCCAATAGCGTTTCCGATGAGGCTTACCAGGCATTGAACAGGGTAAGACGCCGTGCAGGTTTGCCGGATATTAAGAAAGGGCTGACCGCTCCTGCCTTCCGCGACTCCGTTGTGGCAGAACGTAAATATGAGTTTGCCGGTGAGTTCGGACAACGCTGGTTCGATATTGTCCGCCTGCAATTATTACCACAGGTAATTGCCCGTCGCGATCCGAATGAGTTCAAGGACCTGCCGCTGAATCCTGCAGCAGTAGCCAATCCCGGACCTAAGTACATTGCGCCGATCCCGTTCCGCGATCTGAACCTGAGCCCGGGATGGACACAAAACCCAAGCTACTGACAAGTACTTTTTGATTTGACCTGTAAATAGTTTAATCATGCCTTGTGCATGATTAAACTATTTCGTTAATTCGTTTCTGTGGCAATGAAGAATTCTCCCAGCGCATAAATTTTAGTGAATGAAAAAAACAAACTGGAAGCTGCGCAGCCTCCTGATGCTGACGCCTTTTGTATGCTTATCCGCCCGCACATATGCTGCGGTGTATGATACTATCCCGGGAACAAAGCAACCCATCGACCTGATTGACCCAACCATCGGAAACGTAGGTCAGCTGCTGGAGCCCACCCGTCCTACCGTGCAGTTGCCTAACCAGATGATCCGGTTTACGCCACAGCGGAAAGATTTTATGGACGACCAGATCTCCGACTTTCCATTGAACATAGTGTCGCACCGGCTGGGACAGGTGTTTTCCCTGAAGCCGGCTGTGGGCGCTTTATCGCAAAGCGACTGGCAAACCCGCATGCCCTATGATCATAACCTGGAAACCAACCGCCCCTGGTATTACTCCACCTGGCTACTGGAGGATGAAGTAAACGTAGAATTTACCGCCGGGAAAAAAGCTGGTTACTACCGTTTCCGTTTCCCGGTTGGCAAAGAAAAATCGTTATTGTTCGGCACTTACAACGATGGGGAAGCGGCCTACAGTTTCCTGCCTGGCAATGTGATCACGGGAATGGAAACCTATAATGGCTATGTAAAAGTATATCTCTACGGCGTTTTCAGCGAAGCTGGTAAACCCGGCGTAGTAGAACAGGGACAATTAAGCTACAATAAAAATATTGCTGGTAAAGCGCTGAAAGCATTTATCAGTTTCCCTGCCGCTGCAAAGGAAGTTACTTTTAAATATGCCATCAGCTATATCAGTCCTGAACAGGCAAAGAAAAATTATGAAGAAGAGATCAGTAAAAAAGATTTCGACGATGTAGCCGCCAATGGTAAAAAAGCCTGGGCCGATGTGATGAACCAGGTGAAGGTAAAAGGAGGTACGAATGCCCAGCAGCGTTCCTTCTATACTGCGTTGTACCGTTGTTATGAACGGGCGGTAGATATCACTGAAGACGGGCAATACTACAGCGGCTATGATAAACAGATTCATAAAGATAAGCGTCCTTTTTATGTGGATGACTGGACCTGGGATACCTACCTGGCTTTGCACCCGCTGAGAATGATCCTTAACCCGGCAAAGGAAGAAGACATGCTGCAGTCGTTTGTGCATATGTATGAGCAGAGCGGCTGGATGCCTACTTTCCCCGTGCTGTTTGGCGATCATGCGTGTATGAACGGGTTTCATTCCTCAGTAGTAATGCTGGATGCGCATCGCAAAGGACTAAAGAACTTCGATATTGAAAAAGCCTATGAAGGTATGCGCAAAAACGCCACCGAGGCCACTATGCTTCCCTGGCGCAATGGCCCGAAAACAGCGCTCGATGAGGTGTATCATAACAAAGGTTATTTCCCGGCGTTACGCCCGGGCGAGAAAGAAACCGAGCCAATGGTGCATTCTTTTGAAAAAAGACAGGCCGTGGCGGTTACTTTAGGCGGCGCTTACGACGACTGGGCAGTGGCAGAACTGGCCGGTGATCTTAATAAGAAAGATGATCAGCGTTTGTTTGCACCCAGGGCAAAAAACTATAAAAATCTCTGGAACGCAGACAAACAATTCTTCCTGCCAAAAGATGGCAACGGGGAATGGATCGATATCAATGTAAAATATGACGGCGGCCTTGGCGGCCGTGAGTATTATGATGAAAATAACGGCTGGACCTATCTCTGGCAGGTGCAGCAGGATATCCCCGGCCTCATTGGCCTGATGGGAGGGAAGGATGCCTTTGAAAAAAGACTGGATCAGTTGTTCCGCGAACCGCTGGATATGTCGCGCTACGCTTTCTGGAGCAAGTTCCCGGATGCCACCGGCCTCGTAGGACAATACTCCATGGGCAATGAACCCAGCTTCCATATTCCTTACCTGTACAACTACACCGGCGCTCCCTGGAAAACGCAGCAGCGTATCCGCTTCCTGCTGGACGCCTGGTTCAAGGATAATATTTTTGGTATTCCCGGCGATGAAGACGGTGGCGGTATGTCGGCCTTCGTTGTATTTTCCTCTATGGGCTTTTACCCGGTAACACCGGGTATTCCGGAATACAGCATCGGCAGCCCGGTATTTGAAAATGTAAGCATCACTTTACCTAATAAAAAACAGTTTACCGTAATAGCGCATAACAGCTCCGTGGTAAATAAATATATCCAACAGGCGAAGTTCAATGGCAAGCCGCTGAACAAGCCTACGTTTACGCATCAGCAGTTAACTGATGGCGGAACGCTGGAACTGTTCATGGGCCCTAAGCCCAATAAGAGCTGGGGTGTACAGTGAAAGAAGTTTACCGGTTTAGTGAGCCGGTAACAATGATGAAGACAAAAAGATCGTCTCTTTACAGGGACGGTCTTTTTATTTTATCAAGCATTATATTTATTAATACATTGTGATTTAATTATATATTTTTGCGACTGATTTTTGTTAAAACCAGTTACCTATGAAAAGATTATTACTGTTATCCTTTGTAGCCGTCTCTTTCTTTGCGTGTAGCAAAGATGATAAAAAAGAAGAGCCTCCTGTTGATTACACGAATCCCACTGTTTTGTCGTCAGCTTTAAAAGTGCAATACGGTGTTTCCGTTAAGGGGGCTATGCCTGTTGGTACCGGGGCGACCGGAGCGCCTGTGCTGAATGTTGCCAATAATAACCGTGTTACGGTAGCCGTAAACGGCCGTTATGCCGTTATTACGCCCGAGCTTAGCAGCGGTAAATTTAAAGGCTACTACCTGAAAGTAACCGGTGCGGAGAGCTACTTTAAAGTAGATTTTTCCCAGGCCAGAGATGGCGGCAGGAAAGCGGCGCATGCCACCCACAGCCTGCTGCGGCAAGATGGGGAAGACTCCGTTATTGTTATTAAGTTGCCTGAAGATGCGAAGCTGGATACTTTTAAAATTGAGTATGCCGTGTATGATTCTTCCAACGTGGTAAGTAATGTGATCAAAGAACTTATCGCAGTGCTGCCTCCCGCCGGAGGTGCTGATGGGGCAGGCTTCGTGGGCAACTGGCAAACCTACCGCTACAAAGATGCCGGTGAGCCGGAATGGACCATGGCTATTGGCGCTGATACTTCCTGGACCCCGCTGAAATGCATAAACGGTAAACTGGTTTACTCACAAGATGGTACACCATACGCTACCAATATTTCCAATGTGCTGAGCGATGAAGGCACTTTTAATGCCAATGGGGTACTTACATGGGAGTCCAAAGAAACGTACAGTTACCTGGATGAGATAGAATCGGGATGCGCCAATTTGAAATATGTTGTTACCAATTATGACGACAAGTTCCGTGGTGGCTGGTCTTATAACGCGGCAAGAAAAGAACTGACATTGATCTATGATGAAGATGGCCAGGTGAACGGCGATAATTTTGAAGTGATCGTATATCATATACTCGAATTTACACCCACCAGGGTATTGATCAGCAGCCCTGATGGCTACCAGACAGAGTTAGCGAAGAAGTAACTTCTTTTTATAACAATAGCAAAGCAGGCCGGAGATCTTCCGCCTGCTTTGTTTTTTTACCGCTATCTTCGCAAAGCTATGGCCTCTTACATCCTTACGTTGCAACTTGATCCCGCCGCTACGGAGTTCTTCAACCGCATGCGGCAGCAGTATTATCCTGCCCATGCCAACGAGGTAGCTGCGCATCTTAGTTTGTTTTACCGCCTGCCGGCAGATGAGCCAGGCATCATCGCTTCCCTGGATGCGATGGCGGCGCAGCCCTCTTTTGTATTGCAGGTGAATGAAGTGCAAAGGTATGCCAACGGTATCGCCTATACGCTTATATCGGGGGAACTGCAGGCGCTGCATGCATCATTGCAGGCGCAATGGGGGCAGTGGCTTATTCCGCGCGACCGGCAGCCTTTACGTCCGCATATTACCATCATGAACCAGGTAACGGCTTTTAAGGCGCAACAGGCGCATGAAGCGTTGAAAGCAGTCTTCCTGCCTTTTGAAGTAACAGCTACGGGGGTACAGTTGTGGCGATACCTGAAGGGGCCATGGAAGCTGGAAGGGACGTATCATTTCCTTACATAAAAAAGCCTTCCCGTACTGTGGGAAGGCTTTTTAATTCATGCAGCTGGTTGTTACCTGATAATCCTGTTCACATGTTTTATTTTCACCACCACTTCGTAAGTGCCTTCCTGGAAGATCTGGAACTGGAACCGTGGGTTCACGTTATAGATCTTCTCGCTGGTAGGCGTATATCCCGGATCTATTGTTACAAACTGGCTGGGGATCCGATAGTAGATCAGGTATCCGTAAGCGCTTTGCAGTAAGGGGAACGGGGTGGTTTCAAAATTGCACACCATGCTGGTATCTGTTTTTTCCAGCGGGTGGAACTGTGCATAGGTCTGGAAATCGCTGCGGTCGCCCCGCCTGATGATCTCGTTTTGGGCCGGGTTAAAGTAGCGGCCGTTCTGGTCGGCGATCTTCAGGATGATATTGGTGCCTTCATCGGAAATTTTCCGGATGGTAACGGTGGGTACGCCGAGGTCGCCACTGGTAGTGGTACCGTCTTTGAACCAGGCGGCGCCGCCATCGCCTACGTGGTAGGGAGGCTCGTCCAGCAGGGTGAAGGTGGCAATGTTCTTATATACTTTGGTGCCGTTTTCGTTGGAAGCCTGGATATCAAATTCGTAGGTACCCAGCGGCACTTTGATAGAGGTGCCGTAGAAAGTAAAGGCGCCGGTATGCTCATTGAATTCAAAGCAGGGGTTGTTTACTTTTTGTCTTTTCTTATTCAGCAACTCCACTGTGGTGTCTTTTTCCGGGTCAAATTTCCCGATCCATTCATAGCGTTCATAATTGGCGTATACGGCGTCGGCATGTGTATGCTTTTCCGCATCGCGGATATCGAGCAGCTTGTATACTACCGGTGCGCTGGAACCGTCGTTGCTAACGGGATTGGTGGATTGTATCTGCCCCCGTTTTATTTTGATCGGGTTATCGACATAGCGTATCTGGTTGCTGAGAAAACCGTTTTCCACTTTGGAGCAACCGTACATAGCTGCTGTAACAGCCATCACCACGGCGCCGAATATTTTTATATTTTTTTTCATGATCATTGCGTAAAGGTGAAAACTCAGTTAAACGTATTCCCGAAATAAGTGAATGTGTGATTGTTGTTCAGCACATGCAATACCCCGTTGGTGGTAAGGATGCCGGTTGTCTGACATCGGGCCTGCAGGTATTGTTCAGGTATGGCGTTGGCCAGTTCCGCGTCGGTGGTAGGCACCGGGTGACCGGGTTTAGCTATCAGTTTGGTCAGGTACAGGTATACCGGGTATTGGGTAAATACGCTGCCGTCTGTATAGTCTGTACTTGGAATGCCCTGCACCAGGCGCAGTTCCCCGTCGTTCGCCTTATACAGCTTCCCGGTTTTGGTAGCCTTGTCTAACGTGATGATGTCTTTAAAAAGATAAGCCCGCAGGGAATCTCTCATTACGCCAAAATCCAGCGAATCAAAAGTAAAGATATAGTTAGGGTCCTCTCTCTGTGTACGTTCCAGTTCCTGGCGCTGTACAATGTAATTGTACAGGTCGTAGTCCGTGATGGCAAAGAAAGTGCCGGTAGCATTTACTTCTTCCTTTAAACCGGTTTTATCGATCAGCAGCAGCACGGTATCAAAAAGCGGGTTTGTTTTCAGGTAATCGTAAGTCGTCATGTTCACATGCGGATCATGCACACTGCCGCCGATGGTATATTCCTTTTTACAGGAAAATAAAACCACGGCCACCAAAGCGATGAAAGAGATATATATTTTGTGTTTCATACAGCTGATTTTAACGGGTTAGAGTTTACCTCTCCAGTAAGGAGTTTGAGTAAGGGTGAAATCGTCTTTGAACATGGTCGGATCAATCGGCCATAACCAGCCGCCATTTAGGAACTGATCCTCGGGGAAATGTTCATTGTACGAGCTTAGTTTTTTATTGCGCACCAGGTCGTAGTAGGCGTGGCCTTCATAGAACAGCTCCCGCAGGCGTTCTTCCAGGATGGTAGTGGCCAGTTCTTCCCCTGCGCCGGTGTAGTCGTCCAGCCCTGCCCGTTGGCGCACCTTGTTCAGGAGCGGCAGTGCGTCGCCGTCTTTACCCAGTTTGCCCAGTGCTTCGGCTCTCAGCAGCAGTATATCTGCCAATCTGAAAATGGTAAGGTTATTGGTCATGCGGGGATCTTTTTTCGTAGATCCGTCGGCGTAGGCAATGTTGGAAAATTTGATGATCTGTCCCTGGTTGCCGCCCAATCCGTAGAAGAAATCTTTAAACCGGATGTCTTTATCCCGGTTCTTATAAATAGAAAGATAATTCTCGTTTACCGGCCATTCTATATAGCTTTTCCCATCAATAAACGGCATCATCAGGGTTACGCCTGCGCCGCCATTGGTGGCCAGGGAAAGCCCCTCTGATTGCCCGTCGTTGATATTGATTTCAAAGATGCCTTCCTGTGTCTTGCCGATGAACACTTTCATGTAGTTCACCGAATCAATGAGGTCATAGCCACCTTTGGTGATCACTTCATTGGCGGCTGCTTCACAGCCGGCGTAATCGCCTTTCCAGGCCAGGATATGCGCCTGAAGTGCAAATGCAGCGCCTTTGTTGGCTCTCACCGCACGCTCAGATTCATCTTCATAACCAAAATCAAGATTTTGTTTGGCAATCTCCAGGTCCGCCAGGCATTGTTTCCATACGCTGTCGGCCGGGCTTCTCGGGATATTCTTTGCAGAAGATACATCCAGGTCCGGCTCCAGTTTCAACGGCACATCTCCCCAGATCCTGCTCATATAAAAGTAAGTGAACGCGCGGAGGAAATAGGCTTCGCCGATCACGTGACGTTTGTTATTGATGTTGGTGAATTTGCTGTCGTCGATACCCGGCACTTTATTGATGATCAGGTTCACCTGTTGCAGCAGCTGGTAGTACTGTTGCCAGTTCCAGTTGCTGCCGCCCACGTTCAACCCTACAAATTCCCCGTTGGAAATATTAAAGTTGCCATTGTCGCGGCCACCATCTATGCTCAGTTCCCCGGAAACGATATCGCCGTATTTATGCCAGGAGTTATCGCGGATCAGGATATTGCGAAGAATGGCGTAAGCTCCTGCCAGCGAAGTTTTGGCGTCTGTTTCAGTAGAGAAATAAGCATTGGTAAAAGTAGAGTTATGCGGTTCCAGGTCCAGTATTTTGGAGCAGGACGATACCAGGGTAGCTGCGGAAATCACAGCAGCTGCATAAGCGATATATAAGCGTTGTTTCTTCATGATTTTCGTTTTGATGGTTAAAGGCTAAGATCCAGTCCCAGTGTGAATTTCCTGGGAATAGGATAACCACTGCCGCTGTATACGCCAAAGGCATCTACCTGTTCAGGATCAGGAATGTTTTTAGATTGTTTGAGGATGAACAGGTTGTCGGCCAGTGCATAGATCCTTAAACGTCTGAAGTGGATCTTATCCAGTACGCTTTGGTTGAAAGAGTAGGAGAGCGACACATTTTTCACGCGGAAGTAAGCGCCGCTTTCGATCCATGCAGAGCTCACCATGGCGTATTTGTAGCGGGTACCATCTACGGAGCTTAAGCTGGGGTACTGTGCATTATCACCCGGGTTCCTCCAGTAATTGATGCCGCTCAGGTCGGGCATGGAATGGGTAGAAAGGGAGTGATACGGATCAGGATCGCCATCGTCTGTAGGCACCAGCTGGGAGAGCTTTCCGGCGAGGTAGTCGTTGAACACTTTCCGGCCTGCGGTGAAAGTACAGAATACATACAGCGTGAAATTCTTGTAGCTGAAGGTGTTACCAAAACCGCCGGTTACTTTGGGGTTAGGGTTACCTGCCGGTACATAGTCGGTGTTATCCAGCACTCCGTCGCCGTTGGAGTCCTGCCAGATCGGGTCGCCTCCTTTGAACGGATAGCCATAGAAAACGAGTGGTAAGCCGGTGGCCTTGTTAATGGGTACATCAGCATCTGTGAAGTAGATACCTGTTTTATTGAACACGTTGTAGGAGTTCAGTGGTTGTCCCTGGCGGAGCAGGTATTTATCCAGGTAAATATCACGGCCTCCGTTTGGCAGGGAGGTAATAAGGTTATCGTTATGGGCCAGGTTCAGTAAAGCCTGCCATTGGAATTTGGAAGATGGTTTCAGGATGTTGGCAATGAGCTGCAGTTCCACGCCGGTGTTGCGTATACCGATAGCGTTGGCCGTGAGAATGGAGTAGCCGGTGGTAACCGGTACATTCAGGTTAAAGATACCGCCGTTGGTATTTTTAATGTAAGCATCCGCCACGATATTGAAACGGCCGTTGTATAAAGTAACATCCAGACCGAGGTTGCTTTGGGTGCTCTTTTCCCAGCTCAGGCTATTGTTGGTGAGCCCTTTGTCGAAATCGAGCGATACAGCGGGAATCCCATTGTAAGCAAATGCATAATTACTATTGGTAGCGGGATTGGTACTGCCTGGAAATCCACCGGCGCCTATTTTATAAGTATTATAGGAGAGGTAGTTATCGCCTCCATCCGGTTGCCGTCCGGCTACCCCATAGCTGGCGCGCAGCTTCAGGAGGGTAAGCCAGCTGCTGGCTGATTTCAGGGCAGGTTCGTCGCTAATCACCCAGCCGCCGGAAACAGAGGGAAAGTAACCCCAGCGGTTATTTTTACCAAAGCGGGAAGAGGCATCAGCAGTGATTACGGCAGACAACAGGTAACGTTCCTTATAGCCATAGTTCGCTCTTAAGAACAGCGATTGGATACCGCTCTGCAAAAGATCGGAACGGGTATCGGCCAGGTTTTTATTGAGTACGGTAACCGTGCGGATCTGGTCGTTCGGAATACCGATAGCGCTGGATTGGGTAGCGCGGTATTCCCAGTATTCTGTGTTTTGTCCTGCGAGTAAATTCAGCGAGTGGCCGCCATTCAGTGCGGTGGTATACTGAAGGGTATTGCTCATTAAGTAGTTGTTGGATTTATCAACAAAGCTGACAGCCTTACCGGTTCCGTCTCTCCTTACAGCGCCGGGCGTGTAGGAGTCCATGCGGCTGTTGGTTTGTGTAAAGGAGATCACCGTGGTGAAGTTGAATTTACTGGAGATCTTCCAGTCGATGATAGGGCTGATAGACAGGTTATCGTTGCTGTTCTGATCCGTGCCGCTGGTGGTGTTGCCAAAGATGAAATCCCTGTTGGCATCCGTCATATAAAACAGGGAACTGGGTAATGCACTGGAGGCGTAGTACCCGCCGTTAAAAGGGCCATATCCGCCGGAGAGATCGTTGATAGATCTTGGACGGTCTATTTTTGAATAGCGGATCTGCGTATTGATCTGCAGGTTGGGAGAGAGGTTCAACCCGGTGCTGCTGCTGAAGCTGTAGCGTTTCAGTCCTGATTTCCGGATGATGCCCTGTTCATTGTAATAGTTAAAGCCGTAGCGGTAATTGATCAGGTTATTACCCCCGGAAATGGAGAGGTCGTAGTTGTCGACCCGGCCTGTCTGGTACATACCGCCCTGGTAATCGTTGGCATTGTTAAAAGCAGGGTTCAGACTATCCGTTAGTACCTGTGGGATATTTCTCAGGGTTCCCCAGTTGCCATAATGATTGATCAGTTCCATTTTTGCGCGGCGTTCTTCCGCGCCTATCAGCACTTTGTCCAGCTGCGGCATTTCGGTGAATCCATGATAGGTGGCAAAGTCAATTTTGGGTTTCCCGGAGATCCCTCTTTTTGTTTTGATGATGATCACCCCGCCGGCGCCTCTTGATCCGTAGATCGCGGCAGCAGAGGCATCTTTCAGGATATCGATGCTTTGGATATCGTTAATGGAAATGCCGGCCAGTACATCAGTATTGGTACCGGAGGCGTAATTGATGGCGGCAATATCTTCCGTGGTTTGCGGCACACCGTCGATCACGTAGAGCGGTCCGCTCAATGCGCGGGCCAGGCTGGCTTTCCCGGCGTCGCTGGTAAAGTTGCTGTTGATGCTACGGCTTACCGCGGTGTTACCACGCATGACCACGTTGCTTCTTACGCCAGGCTCGCCGGAGTAGTTCTGTACATCGAGGCCGGGGGCGCGTCCCTGCAGCAATGCGTCCAGTGTGGGTGCGGGTACGTCCTGTAAGGCTTTCGGGTTAACCGAGGTAACCGCCGCCGTTACTGTTTTGCGGGATGTTTCCTGGTAACCGATCACCACTACGTCTCTCAGTACTTTTTTGTCGACCGCCAGTGTAATGTTCAGCTGCGCGTTGGCTTCCTTTACTGGTACGGATTGCGGAAGGTAGCCCAGCATGCTGAAGGTGAGCGTGGCGCCGGCATTCATTTTAAGCGTGTAGCTGCCGTCCGGGTTGGTGATGGCGCCTGATTTGCTGTCTGAAATACTCACAGATACGCCTGGCAACGGGTTCCCGTCTGAGCCATCTTTTACCTTACCGGAAACGGTGATCTGTGTGGAGGCAGATTTTACCTGTGCGGTACCTCCCAGGCATAGGAAGGTGAGGCAGAGCGTTAATAACATCACAGCGCTGTTACGGCTGTTTTGTGTAAAATTAACAGTCATGTAAATTGATTTGAAACTGATGAATGATACTGGTATGCTGATTATCCAGTTGTTATTATGATATTGGTTGACGTATTTTCCCTTGAATCAATAATTCTAAACGTTGACTAATTTTGGTTTGATAAAATATTGCCACTACCGGTAGCACCGTTTTTTGTCTGTATGCTCACCGTTGTTTTTAACTGAATTTTGGTCTGATAAAATATCTCTATTGCTAAATCGATTTTCTAAATAAATCACAGGTCTCTAAGCATGAATGAAATTAGCATGAAAGGGAAAAATAACTTGTTAATGAAATTTAAAAGATTGTAAACAATCTTAAAAAGAGCGGGTTTCCGGGGGGGCTGTATCTCCCTGTGGGCCGGCGAAGAGGGGATTTTCCCCGGCGTATAAATATATGATTTTTTAATTAGGCGTTGTCCGGCCAGGCATGGGTTTAGGGCATAAAAAAGTGGGGCTTTGCTCTTTCATTTTGTTTTCCTCAAAATGCATGGGCAAACGATACCGGAAACGATTACGGATGGTCACGAATACGATGCTCAATTAGCTTTCCATGGCTATCCGTTCCAGGTTGCCCTTATGGTCTGTGCATACTACCACTAAATATTGCGTAAGATCTTTATTAAATGAATAATCAAAAATTGCAAATTCCTCTTTATCATATGGGTACAGGCCCACCCTTACCAATTTCAAAGCGGTTATTAATTGCAACTCCGGCTTTATGGTTTTGTTATTATAGTCAATAACTGCCGACAGTTCTTCAGGAGCAAATTCTTCTATATGGTGATCAACATATTCCCGGACGGCCTCACTGTTTTCATCAGCATAATCATCTGCTATATATTTTCTACTCTTTTTTTCATATTCAGATAAATTGTTGATGAAACTTTCCACCAACCTTAATGCATCAGGATCTGTTTTGTTAGTCATAAAATTTAAATCAACGCTGACTTCATGTCCATTTACCGGTATTGATACATCGTAGTATTCTTCAATATTATCAGTATCGAATTCACCAAAGTAGGGTAATGTATATATCGCCATTCTGATTTAGGTTTGCTTCGGAAGGTACAAATAATTTAAAAAGTCTTCGGTTCGATCGGAATGTGTTGAGGCTTCGAAAAACCGTATTGTACAGATGTAGTTGAGAAGCAGAAAGCGTGCAGTACCAATGGCGGCCTTGAGGGAGGATTGTTGGTATTCAGCGCTGCCCTTTAAGAGGCGTATTGAAAAATCCCCGGAGATAATAGGACTGGTCGCTGCCTTCTATAAGGAAGATGTAGGAAATGTAGCCACCGGCTCCATAATTATTGACGCTAAGGGTCATCGATTGTTCTATTACTTTTCCCGGCTTCACTTTTCCCGGCGATGGATAGACCAGGTGCGGGATCACTTCAAAATTATCCTTATACACTTTCACTTCAAAGGAACTGGCGTAGGCAGGCATACCGTCTTCAAATAAAAGCTTCAGGGTATCACGCTCCATGGAGGCATAGCAATAACGTATGGTGTAAACTCCCTGTATATTGGTTTCGCAGCCCGCCGTAAAATAAAGATGAGCCGTATCCGCCGCCGTCACAGGTTCTCCCATAGCATGCTCAAAATTACCTTTGTCGTCCCGGGTGATATACCACGGATAGGCCCACTCCTTACTGAAGGGAAAGCCATCTTTAGGTATCAGGGATGCCCTGATTACTTTGGCTTTGGGGGCCTGGGCCGATACTGTGATCGCAGGCATGGCCATAAGCAATATAGTGATCATTGTAATGTAGTGCTTCTGCATAAATAAAGACAAAGCTTTTATCTCCGGATATATCAAATGATTTAATCAGTATCGTCCGGCTAAAATAAATTAATAAATCATCAAAAGCGGCAAACCCGATAGGAAACGGAGATTTCCCCCGGCAGATAAATATATATCTTAAAAATATTATATTTACAGTGTAGAACCGATTACCCATACCGAAATTATACCTATGAAACAACGCTACTTTTTAATCAGCATCCTGCTGACTATTTTCAGTATCCACAGTTTTGGGCAGCAGGGCCCTAACCCGGGAAGCAGGGCCAAAGCTGCCGCTGTATTTACCAAACTGCTTAATGATGCTGCTTCCGTATATCCGCCGGAGTTATCTTATCTCACGGAAGCCGGCGCTAAAATTGAATCTTCTTTTCATGTAAGTGAAGACGGGATACTGTCGGTCACCTTCCGTTATCCCGTGGAAACCAGTTATAGTCTTTACCGCCTCAGCGCGCCGGTGAGCGCCATTAAAGGCGTGTTTTACGACTATTACATCGGGCTGGAATTTGAAGGCGCGGTAGTGAAGATAGAAGAGAGTGAAAAAGGCAGCCGTGAGCTCAAGGAAAGTAATATGCTGGCGCTTTTCCATATTGCCAAGCCCGGCGACGGACCCCAGGGAGAGAAGCTGAAAGTAAGGATGGAACAGGCTTTACAGGTGTTCCGGGAAAGCTATAGGTAAAACGGATCTTCAGAAAGTTCTGTTAAAAAAACGGTGCCGGTTGCACGGCATCGTTTTTTTTGTGGGCAGGTGCTTATATTTAGAGAAAGCCCGCGGCATGAAAATGTTACTCCATTATTACAAGGCTATTCACAGCTTTAATATCCCTTTTTCACTGCTGGCAGGTTTATTGGGACTAGTGGAGCATGATAAGCTGAGCGGGTTCCTGAGGGCCTTTACGCTTTCATTGTTCACCGGTGGCTTTGCGTTGTCGGTGTTCTTCTTTGGGCTGGCTTATGAGAACCGGTATTACTTTTATTACAATAAGGGGTTTTCCAAATTACAGCTCATAGGAGGTGCATACCTGCTGAATGTGGCGATGCTGCTGGTTTACCGGCTTATTAAATTTTGGATGATATGATACAGCATGAGTTGCAGGCCGACAGCGTTTTTAAGCATTTCGGTGACCGGGAAATACTGACCGATTGTTTTGTGAGATGTAAAACAGGAGAAGTGATCGGGATCCTGGGAAGAAATGGTTGCGGGAAGTCCACTTTTATGAAGATCATTTTTGGAACGCTTTCCTGTACGCATAAATATGTAAGCATTGATGGCAAAAAATATGATGCGCCGTACAAGGTAAAAGGACTCATGGCTTATTTGCCTCAGCAGCATTTCCTGCCAGACCTGTTAACGGTAAAGGCGGCTATTAAGCTCTATGCCGATAGCAGGGTTGATGAAGAACGGATGATGACCGATGAAAACGTGTTGCCCTATCTCTCAAAAAATATATTCTCGTTGTCGGGCGGGGAAAGAAGATACCTGGAGATATTATTGCTGGTGAATACGCCCGCAAAATTCATCCTGCTGGATGAGCCTTTCAACGGCCTGGATCCATTGGTAAAAGAAAAGATCATGCTATTGATCCGGGCATACAGGGCTACGAAAGGCTTTATTATTACGGATCATGATTACCGCCACATCATTGCTGCCAGCGATCGTATTATCCTGGTGACGAATGGCGTGTTCAAAAATATTAAGGCGTTGGAGGAGCTGGAAACCCTTCATTACCTTCCGCCCGGAAGCCTGGCGTTTTCGGGGCTGGAATAATGCCCGGCTGTTCTGGCAGCCGGGCAAAATGATTCCGCTTAATTCAGTTCGGGAAACTGTTTGCTGATATAACCAATGAAAGTCCATATCTCCAGTACTTCTTCAATATATACAGTAAATGGTTCATAGTCGCTGTTCAGCGAATGAAGCGATAAGGTGCCATTTTGTTTGATATGGTTGTATACCACTTTAAAAACAATTTCCTCTTCTCCGCCTTTCAGCACCAGGATGCAGGCGGTATTATCTTTTAAATGCGACCAGTCCTGCAGGTATTGTGCAATTACATGGCTGCCATGGGGAATAGGTTCCATGGAATCCCCGACGATGGGGAACATGCGGATGGTTTTGCCTCTGGGCAGGTCGGGCAGTGAAAACTTTGGCAGGGCTGAAATAAAATCCGGGTCGCTGAAGCCGCTGCGGTAGCCTGCCCTGGCCCGCGCCGGTATAAATTCCATGTTTTCCTCGTTACTATTGTTAACCGTAATGGGAAGTATACGTATATGCCTGCCTGTTAGGTCTGTTTTGTTGCCTGTTTCCAGTTCCAGGAGTTGTTCTTCCGTGAGGCGCGACAGATCGGTTTTTACCATAAGGTCCAGGTCTATTTTGAAATAGCCGGAAATCAGCGCCAGGTCTTCCATCCGGGGATTGCGTGTTTTACCGCTTTCCTGTGCAGTGATCTTGTTCCGGTTCAGTCCTAACAGGCCGGATAAATGCTGTTGGGAGATCTTCTTTCGTGTCCGTAATAATTTCAGATTAGCGGCCCAGAAAAGGGGCTGTTTGTCCATGTATTATATATTTGTAATAAATCGTATTTATAACTAACAAGGACAAATGTATGTTTTTTTACTCATTCTGTTTGTTCAGCATGCTGTTTAATTGCTGGTAGAGTGATTCTCCTGTAAGGTCTTTATTAAAGATCATGCCGGTGGAATCTATGAGGTAGTTTTGTGGGATAGCTTTCACGCCATACACCCTGGCGGCCTGGTTCCTGTCTATTTTGGGGTCGGCCAGGTTGGTCCATACCATACTGTCTTCCTGAATTGCTTCGAGTAAAAATTTCCGGTCGGCCGGCGGGTCGAGCGCCACGCTGATGATGGTAAAGTTTTTATCCTTGAATTGGTTATAGGCTTCCCGGATCTTGCGGTGCTCGCGCCTGCAGGGCTCGCACCAGGAGGCCCAGAAGTCGAGGAATATGGTTTTGCCTTTAAAGTCTGATAGTTTTACCATTTTCCCGTTCATATCGGGCACTTCAAAGTCGGGCGCATCTGAGCCTACAGTAAGGTTCCTGGCCCTGGCAATTTCTGCGGCGAAGGCTTTGCCTTCGGGGGTGTTGCGTATTTCTTCTGATAATTTAAGGAAGATAGGTTCTACCAGATCAGGGTTTACATCCAGGCCGGCCAGTTCTTCCAGTGCCATAAGGCTATAGAAGGAGTTGGGATTTTCGGCGATGTATTTATGTTGAAGCAGTTTTTTCGCTTCACTCGATACCTGGTAGCGGAGAGCCAATTGCTGCTGGAATCCCTTGTCTTCTTTTTTGGTGGCAGACGCCCTGTTGTATTCTTTTGACAACTGCCGGATCGATTTGAGAACGGATTTCATGGACTGGTTAAAGTAAACGGCTTCGTCATTGATGGGAGAAGAGATACGGGCTTTGCTGACTTTTTCGTTTATTGTCACTTTGATGTTGCCTTTTTCCAGGAAGAAGATCCTGGTATCCGCATCGGGGGGAAGTTCCATGAAATTCATCCCGCCTCCTTTGGTATCCAGGATAAGCATAGCGCGCATGGGGCCGTCTATCGTGCCTTCAAAACGGAACTCACCGTTTTGTACTTCTGCAGAATCCACTACCAGGGCTTCATTGACCACTTTGTTCAGGTATATTCTGACGGGGCCGTTCTGTTTGGTGAGTTTGCCGTTCAGTATATATTTTGCGGGTTGGGCGTTCACGAATATAGGCAAACACAGTGCTATAAGTGTTATTTTTTTCATAAGATCTGCTGTATGCGAGCTAAACTATCAACAAAATATATTCATTTGTATGACCAAAGCTTTGTTAAAAGCTGATTAACAAAAAATAGGGTTATGGCAAATCAAAGTAAGTCGCCGCACATTCTGAACACCTCCACCAACCTCCTGGGTTTTTGCCTGATAGTGCTTACCTCCATTAAAGTAGCGGGTTTTAACCATGCCACTGTCATAGATGATTGTACCGGTATAGCCACTATATTACTGATGGCGAGCTGCCTGTTATCCTTTTTATCACTGAAAAGCGGGAATGGGAAACGCAGTGAGCGACTGGAACAAATAGCGGATTATACCTTTCTCGTGGCACTGATATGCATCAGTATCACAATTGTTTTCGTATCTTTTAATTTGTTGAGCTAACCGGTATTGCCGGGATGTTCCTCAAATCGCCTGCTGGCAGGGCTGTTTACCGTTTAACTATATTATTCCCTCGCACCATGAAGATTCGCATTTATGAAGAAACCAGGAAGGTCTGGAATATATTGTCTGAGCGGAATGATCCGCCGGACCTGGCCCTGGAGATGGAGGTCCATAAGAAGGTGCTTAGTTTTTTCCAGGTAGGGGAGTGTTATTATTTTATATTCAATGCGGTGAGAGGGGAGCTGGATTATATACATCCCTGCGTATATGATGTGTTGGGCTATACGCCGGAGGAGTGCTCGATTACCGAGATGATGCAGCGTATTCACCCGGAAGATGCGCCCCGTTTCCTGGAGTTTGAACAGGCGGCGGTTGATTTTTTTTCCGGGTTGCCGCCGGAGAAAGTATTGAAATATAAAATGCGTTACGACCTGCGGGTACGTAAGGCCAATGGCGAATATGTGCGGATGCTGCAGCAGTCGACCTGCATACAGCACGATGAAACCGGCGCCGTGCTGCGTACCCTCTGCGTACATACAGATATTACGCACCTGAAGCCCACCGGTGCTCCTGTATTGTCTTTCGTGGGCCTGGACGGGGAGCCTTCCTTTTTCAACGTGGAGATCAGGAAGAAGTTTATGCCTGCCAGGGAAGTGCTTACCAGGAGGGAGAAGGAGATCCTTCGTTTAGTGCTGGCGGGGATGCCCAGCCGGGAGATCGCCACTCATTTAAATATCAGCAAGCTTACAGTAGATAAGCACCGGAAAAATATGCTGAGGAAAACGGGGATTAAATCGGCCGCCGAGCTGGTGGTGCGGGCGATGAAGGAAGGCTGGATATAGCGCGCGCGGATGTTGTCTGCCGCGGATGTTGTCTGACTCAGGATTTATGTCCCATATATATAATAAAATATCCTTACCTGAATTCAAATAATAAAATCATCATCTTCAAAATCCTGAGTCAGACAAAATCCGCGCAGCGATAATTGGTAATATTGATCTTTTTTTATAACATTGTTCCTGTAAAGATATCAACCAAAGATTCACCGTAAACGACCAGAACAACAAAAGAGAAACTCCAATTCTCGTTTTTTTTGTCCATTAAGCAAAAACGTTTTAGCATAGACATGAACATGGATGAGATTAGTGAATGGCAGATGCAGATAGCGCGTTATGATGATGAACAGGCTTTCGCCCGTTTATTCCGTCATCTGTACGATCGCTTATTGCATTTCTGTATCCGGTATGTACATGTGAGGGAAGCTGCGGAAGAAATAGTATCCGATGTTTTTGTAAAGCTCTGGAACCGCCGCAGTGAGCTGGAGCAGGTAGCTAACCTGCAGGTATATCTTTTTGTAGCGGTAAAAAATCATTCACTCAACTACCTGGAACAGTATTCCCATTTGCGTATTGTTCCGCTTTCGGGTTCTGACACCGCCGATCTGCGCAACAGCATTGACCTGGAGCGGGACCTGGAATGGAAAGAGATGCGTTTTAAAATGGACCAGATCGTGTCCTCACTGCCGGCCCAATGCCGCCGTATTTTCCAGCTGATCAAGGAAGACGGCTTTAAATACAAGGAGGTGGCTGAAATCCTCAATATCTCCCCCCGTACAGTGGAAACACAGCTTTTCCGCGCCATGCGGCGCCTGAACGAAGGATTAGGCGCTATCAGCAAAAACAAAGGCGTATTGCCGCCACTGATCATCCTGCTGGCTATTTCTTCACTGATGCTGTATTAGCTGATCGCCTTCGGCGATGCGGAATTTGTCTGACTCAGGATTACGCTGATTTTACTGATTATCTGGATTTGATCACTTTGGATTTAAAAGGATTCAGGGAGATATAAGCGAATAAGATTATGTCTCCTGAATCCTTTTAAACATATCTTCTCTAAATCTTTTTAAAATCAAAAAAATAAAATCAAACTAATCAGTAAAATCAGCGTAATCCTGCTCCAAGACAATTTAACATCGCCGAAGGCGATCCACAAAAAATATTTTCCCCGCTTGTAAGTAATTTTCCC
>NZ_DATCRD010000175.1:0-4013 GCF_036569185.1 Chitinophaga sp. | reverse complement strand
CCCTGGAGCGCCTCTTTCTTTTCAGGCACAATTACTTTCCAGTTGGCTTCAGCCGGATTAGCGGGGTCGATCAGCACAATTTTATAATTAGGTGCATTGTGATTGGTACGCACCAGTAATTTATCACCATCATTATCTATTACCTCCGGCTCATTGGCAAAACCTTTTACCAGCAGACTGAATTCTTTTTGTGCAGGATTTTGCAGATCACGGAACCAGAGCTCCCGGCCGGATGTGCCTTCAGAAGTTCCGAGGATGAGGAAACGTTCGTCTTCCGTTACCTCTACACCCGCGTTGCGCAACGGGTGTTCTTTATCCACATAAACCAGTTCATCTTTTTCCTGCGGATCACCGAGGCGGTGGTAATATACTTTCTGGAATTCGTTCTTTTTGGATAGTTTGCTTTGTTCATCGGGCTTATCATACCGGCTGTAGTAGAAGCCGTTCCCTTTCCACGACAGGCCGCTGAACTTCACCCATTCCAGTTTATCGGCCAGGGGCTGACCTGTTTCCACATCCATTACGAAACCTTCCTGCCAGTCGGATCCTGCTTTAGAGAGCAGGTAAGCAAAATATTTCCCGTCTTTTGAAAACGACATGGAACCCAATGCGGTAGTACCTGCTGCAGAGAGTTTGTTAGGATCCAGGAAAACCTCCGGTGTACCGCCTAAAGTGGCAGAGCGGTAAAGTACCGACTGGTTCTGCAGGCCATCATTTTTAAAGAAGTAATAGTACCTGCCGTGTTTGGCGGGTGCGCCATTTTTTGGATAGTTCCATAATTCTTCCAGTCTTTTCCGGATTTCGGTGCGGAAAGGGATGCCGGAGAGATAATTTTCTGTTACCTTATTCTGTGCATCCACCCATGCCTTTGTTTCCGCGCTGTGATCGTCTTCCAGCCAGCGGTACGGGTCTGCTATCTGTGTACCGTGATAATTATCAACGGTATCCACTTTCTTTGATTCGGGATAAGTTAATGTTTGCTGTTGTGCCATTGCTTGTCCGGCTATTAAACTCACGCTCATAAGGATCCACCGTTTATTATTTTTTTTTAACATGCGTAATGTTTTTTGAAAAATTTATCTACTTTGTTGATGGAAATTAAAAATTTAGGTTATTTCATCAGATAACAGTTAGAAAACAATTGCAAAATGTTATTTTTGTGCGCCTTTAAGATATTTTTTTAGCAATTTATATGAAAAAACTGAACAACATTGCAGTCCTTACATCGGGGGGAGATGCCCCTGGCATGAACGCCGCCGTTCGTGCCGTTGTAAGAACGGGCATTTATCATCAGCTGAATGTGTATGGCATTATGTACGGCTATAGGGGAATGTTGAAGAACGAGATCTTCCCGATGGAGTCAAAGTCCGTTGCCAACATTATTCAGCGCGGAGGCACCATATTGAAGACCGCCCGGTGCAAAGAGTTCTATGAATATGAAGGGCGAAAAATGGCTTACGAGAATCTGAAAAAACACAACATTGACGGGCTGGTAGTAATTGGTGGAGACGGCTCGTTTAATGGTGCGCAAAAGTTCAGCCAGGAATTTGATATTCCGTGTATAGGCTTGCCTGGTACTATTGACAAGGACATTGCAGGAACCGATTCTACGATTGGGTTTGACACGGCTGTGAATACAGCGGTAGAAGCCATCGATAAGATCAGGGATACTGCCGATGCGCATGACCGTTTGTTTGTAATTGAGGTAATGGGCCGCGATGCCGGCTACATTGCATTACACAGCGGTATTTCCACCGGTGCGGAGCACATTCTGCTGCCTGAGCGCAAAACCGAAGTAAATGACATTATTGAAGAACTGCAGGCGAACGAACGCCGCAGAAAACTGGTTAACCTCATTGTAGTGGCCGAAGGCGATGAAACCGGCGGTGCTACTGAAGTTGGTCGCATTATTAAAGAAAGGTGCCCGCAAATGGATACCCGGGTAAGTATCCTCGGGCATATCCAGCGAGGCGGCGCTCCCACCTGCACAGATCGTATTCTGGCCAGCCGCCTGGGCTACGCAGCTGTAGATGCCCTTCTCGAAGGCATCCATAATGTAATGATCGGTGTTGTCAACGACAAGATCCATTACACTCCTCTTGATAAAGCTGTAAAAGCCAAACAGGAAATTGACCCCGAATGGTTTAAGATTGTTAAAATTCTTGCGAGTTAAAAAATTAGACTTATGAGTACAAAGGATCTTTCGAAATACTATCACAAGCAGATGGATAACGCTGCGGGTAGAGAACACTCTTCGCACAAAACAAAAATCGTGGCCACTGTAGGCCCGGCGTGCGACACCTATGAAGGCCTGCTGACACTGGTTAAAGCCGGTGTTAACGTTTTCCGCCTCAACTTTTCACATGGCTCGCATGAAGACAAACTGCGGATTATTGAATATATCCGTAAGATCAATAAAACAGAACCTTACACGGTAGCCATCCTGGCCGATTTACAGGGACCGAAGCTGCGCGTGGGCGAAATCGAGAACAATGCACTCCCGCTGAAGAAAGGCGACCTGCTCACCTTCGTTAACGAAAAGCTGGTGGGCAATATGGAAAAAATATACGTTTCCTACCCTGACCTGTATAAAGATCTTAAGGTTGGCCAGAAAATTCTGCTGGATGATGGTAAAATTGAAACCATTGTAAAAGAAATTACCGCCAACGGTGAAATCAAAGCAGAAGTTAGCCTGCCAGGCGTGTTGTCCTCTAAAAAAGGCTTCAATCTTCC
The DNA here is from genome assembly GCF_036569185.1 of Chitinophaga sp. Classification (GTDB taxonomy): domain Bacteria; phylum Bacteroidota; class Bacteroidia; order Chitinophagales; family Chitinophagaceae; genus Chitinophaga. Next base: position 1,280 of record NZ_DATCRD010000175.1, on the reverse strand, counting down.
TGATACAAAAATCTCCCTTCCTGCGCTTACAGAAAAAGACATCATTGACCTGGAATTCATTATTGACCAGGAATGCGACTGGGTGGCACTTTCCTTCGTAAGAAGCGTGAAAGACCTCACCGATTTGCGTAAACGCCTGGAAGCACGCAATTCTAAAATAAAGGTGATCTCTAAAATTGAGAAACCTGAAGCGATACAGAACCTGAAAGAAATTATCTGGGAAAGTGACGGCGTGATGATTGCCCGTGGCGACCTTGGTGTGGAACTGCCGGTAGAGCAGATCCCGATGATCCAGAAAGACATCATCCGCAAGTGTATTCACCGTGCAAAGCCCGTTATTGTGGCAACACAAATGATGGAAAGCATGATGGACCGTACCCGTCCTAACCGCAGTGAAATCACCGACGTGGCCAACGCCGTACTGGAAGGCGCCGATGCAGTAATGCTGAGTGGTGAAACCGCTACCGGTATGTTCCCGGAACTGGTGATCCAGACCATGAACAAAATTATCCAGGAAGTGGAAAAAGAAGCGATCATTTACAACCGTAACCTGATCCCTCACCGTCACTCTCCTACCTTCCTCAGCGATGCACTGTGCTACAATGCCTGTAAAATTGCGGAAGACCTGGATGCTGATGCTCTCATTGGTATGACCCAAAGCGGCTACACCGGCTTTATGCTGAGCAGCTACCGTCCACGCAGCCCGCTCTATATCTTCACGAAGGAAAAGTCGCTGGTAAACCAGCTGAGCCTGAGCTGGGGCGTACGCGCATTCTACTACGAAGAAGAAGAAAGCCTGGATGATATCGTGTTTGACCAGATCAACATCCTGAAAGAAAGAGGATTTATTAAATCGGGAGATGTAGCCGTTAATACCGGTAGTACCCCTGTTAAAGAACATCTTCCCACTAATATGCTGAAAATCACGAAAGTGGATTAATAAGCTATAAGGATTTAGCAATACAGCGGAGAGGAAGATAGTTCCTTTCCGCTGTTTTTTTTTGCAAGGGAGATAGTGCGATGTTGGTACAGCAAAAAGGAGGCATTCCTTTCCACTGTTTTTCTTGCAATGGAGATAGCGTGATGTTGGCAATTACAGCGAAAAAGCATTTCCTTCCATCGATTTTTTAATAAAAAATATATACAGACTTGTCTGTTTAATTAATTTATCCTAACATTGCATCATGAAAGAACAAGGTGCAAAAGAGAGAATTTTACAAACAGCCAGCGAATTGTTTTACCAGCAAGGCTACCAGGCCACCGGTATTAACCAGATCATC
>NZ_DATCRD010000174.1:0-24982 GCF_036569185.1 Chitinophaga sp. | reverse complement strand
CCGCCACTACCAGGTCTATGGAAGCATCCGGCAGTGTGGTATGTTCGGCGGAGCCGTTAACGGCAATAAAATCGGGGTAGCGGTTCAGCAGCTTTTCAGCAGCTTCCCTCATTTCCTTATTAGGCTCTACAGCGTATACCTTATTTCCGTTGTCGAGAAAAGGCTGGGCGGAAATACCTGTACCCGCGCCAATGTCTGCCACAATAGTTTGGCGGGTAAGACCGGCAGCGGTTTCCAGGTACGGAATAACGGCCACAGGATAATGTGGCCGGTATTTGATATAATTATCTACGCGTGTGCTGAAACGTTCGGTATTTTTCATAAGTAATGAAGTTAGGACTATTCTCCTAATCCTTTAGGTTTCTTCTCTTCATTACCATGCGCTTCCAGGTCTGCCAGTTTTTTCTTACCGTAGGAAAGTTTTGTAATGAGCACATACAAAACCGGTACCGTAAAAATCCCCAGCACTGTAGCAGCCAGCATCCCTCCTACTACGGTAAAGCCTATATTAACGCGGGAAGCGGCGCCGGCGCCCTGTGCCAGGCACAATGGCAGCACCCCTAATATGAAAGCGAAGGAAGTCATGAGGATGGGCCGTAAACGCAGCTTTACAGCTTCCAGCGTTGCATCCAGCAACGGCATGCCCCTGTCTACACGTTCCTTGCAGAATTCTACGATCAGGATGGCGTTCTTTGCCGCCAGGCCGATCAGGGTGATCAAACCTATCTGGGAGTATACGCTGTTGGCCTGTTTCGTCAGCGACAGCGCCAGGATGGATCCGAACAATGCAATAGGCACCGCCAGCAATACAGAGAACGGCACCGACCAGCTTTCATACAGGGCGGTAAGCAACAGGAACACAAACAGGATAGATAATCCAAAAATGAGCGTACTACTGTTACCTGCTTCAATTTCCTGGAGGGATACGTTGGCCCATTCGAAAGAGAAATTTTCCGGCAGCACCTTTGCAGCCACTTCTTTCAGGGCATTGATACCATCGCCGCTACTGTAGCCGGGCTTGGTATCACCGTTGATTTCCACGGAACGGTACAGGTTAAAGTGATTGATTACCGGCGCTCCTGATGCTTTTTTGGTGGTGATCAGTGCGCTGAGCGGCACCATCTGCCCGGTGTTGTTACGGACATAATACGTATTCAGGTTATTGATACTGGTACGGTAGGTAGAATCTGCCTGCAATACCACGCGGAAGCTCCGGCTGAATTTAGTGAAGTCGTTTACATATAATCCGCCGAGAAAGGTTTGCAATGCGTTGAATACATCGCTCACGGCTACACCGAGTTGTTTACATTTATCGCGGTCCACATCCACATTGAACTGCGGCGTGTTAGCGCTGAAAAAGGCGTATGCGCGCGCTATTTCAGGGCGTTGGTTGGCAGCCATAAGGAACTGCCCCATTACCTGCAGGAACTGGTTAATATCGGGATTGCTGCGTTGCTCCAGCATAAAGGAGAACCCGCCTGTATTACCCAATCCGCGCAGCGTAGGCGATGGGATACAAATGATATTGGCGCCGATGATACGGCCGGTGGCCATTTGAATTCTTCCCAATACCGTTCCCATGTTATCGCCATGTTTATAGCGCTCATCCCAGGGTTTGAGGCTCACGAAGAAGGTGCCGGAGTTGGGCTTGGTAGCATTAGCCACAAAGTTGATCCCGGTGATGCCAAAGAAGTGCAACACCGCACTGTCTTTCAGCAGGATATCACTGATCTGTGCCACCACTTCCTTTGTACGCTGGGAAGAAGAGGCTTCGGGCAGCTCCAGGGCAATGAACATGGCGCCCATATCTTCCTGGGGCACAAAGGTGGTAGGTGTTTTCTTAAAAAGATAAAATGCGCCAACAAACAGCAGGGCCATAAGCACCAGTACTGCCGGCGTTTTGCGGATACTGAACATTACTCCCCTGCCATAGCGGTTGGTAAATCTTTCAAACCATTCATTGAATTTGAAGAAGATCCTGTTCAGTCCTCTTGATTTCTGTGTAAGGTGCGCGGGCTTCAGCAGGATGGCTGTAAGTGCAGGCGTTAACGTGAGTGCCAGGAATGCCGACAGCAGCACAGAGAAGGCGATGGTGAGCGCAAACTGCTGGTACAACCGGCCGCTTACACCGGGAATAAAGGCCACTGGCACAAACACCGCCGCCAGGATGAGGGCGATCGCAATTACCGGCCCCTGTACCTCCGACATGGCTTTGAACGTGGCTTCCCGCGGCGACATCAGGTTGGCATCAATATGATGCTGCACCGCTTCCACCACCACAATGGCATCATCCACCACGATACCAATAGCCAGTACGAAACCGAACAGGGTAAGGGTATTGATGGAAAAACCCAGTAACTGGAAAAATATAAAAGTACCTATCAGGGAGATGGGGATTACCAGGATGGGGATAATGGTAGCCCTCCAGTTCTGGAGGAACACGAACACCACGATCACCACCAGGATCAGGGCTTCCACAAAGGTTTCTATTACTTCTTCAATAGAGATCCTTACGAAGGAGGTGGATTCAAACGGTACCAGCCATTGCATATCATCGGGGAAACGTTTTGACATCTCCTCCATTTTCTTCATCACCAGGTCGTTCACATCCAGTGCATTAGCGCCGGGCGCCAGGTAGATGGCCATACCACTACCGGTTTTACCATCTGCTTTGGCTTCAATGGCGTAGGTAAAAGAGCCGAGGTCTATACGGGCCACATCGCGGAGGCGCACCAGGCTACCATTCTGGCTGGTGGCTACCACCACGTTGCCAAATTCTTCTGTAGTGGCCAGGCGGCCTTTTACGCTCACTGTGTATTCGAATGCCTGTGTATTGCGCATAGGCGCAGCGCCTACGGAACCGGCGGGTACCTGCTGGTTCTGTTCCGTAATGGCGCGGGCAATGTCGCCGGCAGTAAGACCGAGCGCCGCCATCTTATCCGGGTTCAGCCAGATGCGCATACTATAGTCCTGCGAAAAAGCATTTACATCACCTACACCGGCCACACGGGCCAGTTCCGGCTTCAGGTAAATATTCATGTAGTTATCGAGGAATTCGCGCGAATGTTTTCCTTTGGGAGAGTTCAGCGCAATTACCATCAACATATCATTGGAACGTTTCTTAACGGTTACCCCTACACGACGTACTTCGTCCGGCGTACTTGGCAGGGCCAGGCTTACACGGTTCTGTACATCCAGGGTAGCGATATCGGGATCGGTGCCCAGCTTAAAGCTAACGGTAATACTCATGGAGCCGTCGTTTGCACTCACCGATTGGATGTACATAGCGCCGGGCGTACCATTCACCTGGTTTTCAATGGGGGTGGTCACTGTTTCCTCTACCGTTGTAGAGTTGGCTCCCACATAGTTAGCCCTTACGTCCGTTACCGGCGGTGCGATATCAGGCAGCTGTGCAATAGGCAGATTGAACATGCAGATGAGCCCTACAATCACAATAATGATAGCAATTACGATCGTAGTATTCTTGCGCTCTATAAATGTTTTTGAGATCATACTGTGATGCTGATTTAATATTTATGGTTTGGCTGCACCTGCTCCGGCTCCGGCTATGTTCACGGTATCCCCGGGTTTTACCCGTTGCAGACCTTCCACTACGATCCTGTCGCCGGCTTTCAGTCCGCTGGTCACCAGTTGCATGGTATCCGTCACCGGTCCGGGCACAATGTCCCGGGCGCTGATCACGTTGTCATTTGAAATGGTATATACGCTGGTTTCCGATAAGTTCTGGATAATGGCTTTAGCCGGGATAGCCAGCTGTGTGGCGGGTGTACCGTATTGCATAACAATAACGATACTCATGCCTGATTTAAGCATACCGTCTTTATTGTCAAAAACAAGCCGTACCCTTACCGTACCGGTTTGGGGATCTACAATGTTATTGATGGTAAGCACTTTTCCTGCTTCTCCGTAGCGGGTACCATCTCCAAACTGGATATAAAATTTTTCATCGCCACCCTTACCATTCCGGATGCGGAGAAATTCCGGCAGGCGGGCCTGTGGGATATCCATGTCTGCAAACATGGGATGTTCATTCACGATGGTATTGATGAGTGTTTGCCCTGCGTTGATCACATCTCCTACTTTTACCTGCACGATACCGATCTTACCGGTTACCGGGGCGCGCACTACGGCGTGGTTTACATCGGTGCCGGCCCTGGCTACAGCCGCTTTTGCAGCGGCCACATTGGCCTGTGCAGTAAGCATGGATGTGTAGGCCTGGTCAACCGTTTGCTTGGAGATAGCGTCATGTTCCAGCAGGGATTTATATCTTTCGTAGTCCCGTTGCCGTTGTGCCAGGTCGGCTTCCGCCTGTTGCTGGGTGGCAGCTACCTGCCCGTAGGCGGCGGCATAGCGGCTCCGGTCTATATCATACAGGGGTTGCCCCTTGGTTACGTTGCTGCCATCGGCCACCCGGATGGCTTCCAGGTAACCGGAAACATCCGGTTTGAGCTGCACAATGTCGTGCGCCACCAGGGTAGCGGGAAATTTCTCCGACACGGTATATACGGCCGGTACTACTTCCGCAGCTACAACGGTTGGTTTCATCTTCCCCATCATGGCGGCCTGTTGCTGTTGTTTTTTGCTGTTGCCACAGGCTGCACAGAGTATCATTCCTGCCACATAAAAGGTCCGCTTGTAATTTATTAGATACATATGAGAAATTGATTGCGAATTACGAATGCTGATACTTTATTTGATTTTGCCCATGGCTTTATCCAGGTCTGTTTTACTGATCAGGGTGTTTAAGAGCGCCTGCACATAATCCACCTGCGCCTGTTTCAGTTCACTTTCCGCAGAAATCACATCCAGGCTGCTGGCCACTCCCTGTTCAAATTTGAGCACAATACGGTCATAAATTCCCTGCGTGAGGCTCATATTTGTTTTCTGGGTGGTGAACCGGGATTTATTGTTGAGGTATTGCGTATTGGCGTTGGTCACTTCCAGTTTGATCTGTTGTGACAGGTAACTGAGGTCGTTCTGTGATTTTTTCAGGGTGATTTTATTCTGCCTGATCTGGTGTATCCTTTCAGTGCCGGTAAAAATGGGCCATGCCAGGGTTAATCCCAATGCGGAGGCGCCAAAGCCGGTTTTATAAAGGTCGCCGAAATCTGCAGAGAAATAGTTCCAGCCATAGTTCACATAACCGTTCAGGGACGGCAGGAACGACATCTTCTTACTTTTCAGGTTCAGTTCATTCAGGGCGATCTGGGTGGTTTGGATATCGTATTCCACGCGGTCCTGCACCTGGTAATCAACAGTATCTGCGATGAAATTCTCCACATTAAGATCCTGCACCGTTTCTGTAAGGTCCAGTTTTGCTTCCTGCGGCATGCCCATCTGGAACTTGAGTAACTGGGTAGTATATACGAGTAAACGGATCTGGGTTTCAATATCGGTCACCACGTTATTATAGGATACCTGGATCCTGTCTACATCCACTCTTTCGGCCACCCCCACGTCGTAACGGGCTTTGGTGTCTTTCAGGGTTTTCTCCAGCTGGTCCATGTTGGCCTTGGAGAGACGGATGTTCTCTTCGTTGGCCAGCACGGCGTAATAGGCTTTTGTGATGGCCACGCGGGTGTCTATTTCCGTTCTTTTATAGGTTCTTTCTGCAAGCCCTCCATATACTTTTGCGGCTTTCAGCCCGAGGAAATAATCACTGTTAAAGATGGTCTGGTTTACCTGCCCGGTAACAGCCGATGCGAACTTGGTTCCAAACTGAACGGGGATCCTTACGCCGGAAGTCGGGTTGGTCAGATCAGGTATTAAAGACGTAGCCAGTTTCAGGTTGTCGGTAAAGCTGGCATTCACATCTGCATGGGGTAACAGCTTCCCGGTGGCTTCTTTGATCTGTTCCCTGGAGAAATCGATATCCAGCCGGGCATTTACGACATCGTTCTGATGTGCAAGTCCATACTGTATGCAATTGGCCAGGTTAAAAGCAAAAGGTCCCTGTTGCGCTGTATCTGTTTGCCCGTAAGCTCTTGTTATCCCTGAAAGTAAAATAAAAGTGCATAGAAAAAGACGACAATGCATACGTATTACTTTGAAAGTATATGATGATTGATAGATACTTAACAACAAACAGGTAAAAAGGTTCTGTTGGATAGCCGGCTGTTTCACCATCCCCTGAAAATGATGGAATGGCTAATAACGACCGCTAAAAGCTATTTTCGTATCTTTCGGAAAAGTTATTGTTAACTATGTCTATGTCTGTTATAAAAGAACCCAAACCGTTTTATCGTGAGTTTGAGCTGGAGCGATTGCTTCTTTTCAGTGATGCCGTGTTTGCCATTGCCATTGCGTTACTGGTCCTTGAAATCAAATTGCCTTCCCTTCCGGGGAAAATGCCTGTCAACGGTTACTGGGAGTTTTTTCAACCTACCGCTATCCAGTTCCTGGCCTTCGCGGTAAGTTTTGTTTTCATTGGAAATTTCTGGGTACGGCATCTTCAGTTATGCCGGTTTCTCCAAAATTACAATGAAGGATTGATTCATCGTCATCTTTTCTTTTTATTTTTTATTGTGACATTTCCATTTTCTACTTCTGCGTTGCTGCATACCAGTTCCCATTTCATGCTACCATTCTTTATTTATCTCTGTAACCTGGCGGGCTGCCTGGCGGCGCTGTTCTGGATCAGCTATTTTGTTTTCCAGAAAAACCCGGACCTGGCAGTGGCGGGGCATCATACAGAAAAGGAACTGTTATACCAGCGGTTTAAATATGGGTTTCTCACTATGGCAACAGGGTTTACGTGTATAGCTATGACCTATTTCCTGTTCCCGGAAAATACAGCGTACCAGCGTATCAGTTATATCCTGATCCCGGCGCTGGCATTGTTTAACTATTTCCGTTTAAAGATAAAAAAACGTAATACGCTCCGTCTCGTGCACAAAATGGAGACTAACCACTGAAAAAGCAGCCTATGTTGGAACTTGACAAGAAGGAAGCGCAGGTAATACAAAGGGCGATACAGTCGTGGCAGCAGGACCGGCTCATCAGCGACGACCAGGCCGGGGAGCTGCAAAAAAGCTACAAGGTGGTGAATACTGACTGGCAAACCCTTACGCTCTATATTTTTATTGCGGCTGTTTCCTGTGCCCTGATGGCTTTCGGATCGCTGGTGCTGGATGAGAAGTGGATTGAGATTATCCGGAAGAAGTTTTCGCTGACAGACGGTGTGATTGCTTTATTATTTGCCGCGCTGACTGTTTTCCTCTGTTACGAGGGATGGCGGCGCAATAAGCATCAGCCGCTGTTTTCCTTTAACCGGGAGCTTTTCTGGCTGTTGCCGGTTCTTAGTATAGGCGTGAGCGTGGTATACTTTGGTAAAAGCGTTAATTACCTGGAGGGGAATTACGGCGCTTTCTGGTTGCTGGCTACTGTTTGTTATGGCGTGCTGGGCATTACCCTGCATTCCCGGCTGTTGTGGGTGGCCACCCTGCTTAGCCTGATCCCGGCATATGTAAAGCTCACTTATTTCCTTACCGGCGATGCCTCCTATTTCCTGGGCATGAACCTGCCCTGCCGTATGGCTTTACTGGGCGTATTACTTACAGGAGTAGCCTGGTTGTTGCGTCAGTTCCGGATATATGCCCCTATCAAAGATATTACCTGGAGTGGCGGATGGTTGCTGTTGCTTATTTCCGGCTGGCTGATCTCTGTTTTCGGCAACTGCGGCACCTGGGATGAATGGCAGCAGTTGCGCCAGGTTCACCTGTTGCAATGGGTGATCCTTTACACGGCCTTGTGCGCAGGCGTGCTCCTGCTGGGCCTTCGTTTGAAAGACGACCTGCTGCGCGACCTGGGCGTGGCCTTCCTCCTGCTGGACCTGTATACCCGTTATTTTGAATATCTGTGGGACTTTACCAACAAGGGCCTTTTCTTTGGTATCCTGGCATTGTCGTTCTGGTGGGTAGGCCGGCTTATTGAAAAAAGAATGAAACAGGGAAACGCGCGAAAATAAAAAGGCCTGCGGCCGTTTGTCATCTTCCTGAAAAAACAAACGCCGCAGGCGCTTTGCTTAAGCTGCTACTACTTCACCAACGCCTATACCATAGCGGCCGGTATCTTTCACACTCCAGTCGTAATTCCCGGTGATCCATGAACGGAGCACTGATATATAGCGCAACAGTTCATAATCGGCTTCAGCACCTTTCAGGGGAAGCAGTTTTTCCAGCGCAACAAAAATGGCCACTTCCTCATTGTGCATGCGGGCGGCTTCGTTGATGGCTTCCTGCAGCGTGCATTGCCGGGCATGCTGTAATACCAGCACCAGGTTATGCACGTCGCCCTGCCGGGCTTCCTTTGTACAGGAGAACAGGTCGTTGGCCCAGCAAACAATATTGTTACAGGCCTGGATCATGCGCTGCACCAGCGGCTGCTCCACTACCTCCCTGCTGAGATAGATCTTCTCAATAATTTCGATGGCCTCAATATCTGCGAGGAGTGCGCCGGTATATGGCCGCATGTGCACATAGTCTGCAATAGAAGGCGTGATCCCCGCCTCCCGGTTTTCCGCCTCCCATATGCAGGAAGTAAAATAATCGTCCATACTCCGGATAAAGCGGAGCCGCCACGCAGGACTGCTGATAGCGCGCATACGTTCCCAGATACTGCTGAGGGCCGCGGATATTGGTCCCCCGGTTTCAGGCGTTACCTGGCGGTTGTGATGCAGGATGTCCATTAACCCTGCCATCATGCTCCGGAGGAAATCTGCTTTACGCCCTACCGTAGCTTCATCGCACTGGTCGTCGAGAATAAACAGCCAGGTGTTGAAATCCGCAATGATGCATAGCTCATGCAAAGCCGCGTCGGGAAAGGCCCTGGCGGCGAGCCAGGCAAAACGGGCCTTTTCAAAACGCCGGTGGGCTGTTTCTGTGGTAAGGAGGCCATAGGATGTTACCCAGGAAACAATGTGTTGCTGGGCTTCATGTACATGCTGGTTAAGGCCTGAAGGGAATGGATAACTGATAGTTGGCATTTGGATGGTTGTCATGTGTCTTTGGGTTTAATAGTTAATTATGGTGGGTAATAAAAACGACGCTGGCATTACCGGGACGAACCCGGAAGGTATCAGGGAGCAGGTACACAGGATCGGCCGCTGCTTAAAAGCAGAAGGCCATGCAAATTGGTGCTGTCATTTTATTTAAGATAAAACAACCCGGTTAACAGCAAAAAGTGGCATAGTAAAATAAAAGTTTAATTATACAGTATTAACCGGCGTACCGAGATATTGTAATACCATTGGTAGTGCGCGATGGAACCAGATCGTAAACGAAGCAGGTTCTTTTTCCATTAATTCCAGTATTTCGCCGGACGACAGGTAGCGGTAATCGCATACTTCGGAGACATCTGGAAATATGTTGCCGTTATAGGTACCCAGCAATACGTGATCAAATTCATGTTCGGTTAACCCGTTGTCAAAACCGGTCCTGTAAGTAAAAGAGAAAATCTCCCGGAGATCGCAATCGAACCCCATTTCTTCCTTTAAGCGACGGTGCGCAGCAGCAGCAGTATCTTCACCCGGATACGGATGGCTGCAACAGGCGTTGGTCCATAACCCTGCAGAATGATATTTCTCCAGCGCCCTGCGCTGCAATAAGATCTCACCTGCATCATTGATAATAAATACAGAAAAAGCGCGATGAAGTAATCCTTTCTCGTGAGCCTCCATCTTCTCCATCGTTCCAATAGCTTCATCCTGTTCGTTCACTAAAATTACGTCCGGTGATTTCATAGTCTGTCAAAGATATTTTAATTAAACTTCCGGCAGATAAAAAATAGGACAAAGAATAAAAAAACTCTACTTATACAGGTAATAAATGGTTGAATGGTTAACAGCGATACTTTAACGGTTATTTGGATAAATATAATATAAATTTTCCGGACTTTTGTAACACAACAACCACTAAAATGGCAGAAGACTTACAAATCATCAAAGGAAACAAAGCCGAGCAATATACATCCCTGATCCCACAGATAAAGGGATTGCTGGAGGGTGAGCCCGACCTGGTGGCGAACCTGGCCAATGTGGCCGCTGCGCTGAAAGAGCAGTTTGGATGGCTATGGGTAGGATTTTACCTGGTGAAAGGAGATGAACTGGTGCTTGGTCCTTTCCAGGGCCCTGTAGCGTGTACCCGTATCCGTAAGAACAAGGGGGTTTGCGGCAGCAGCTGGGCGCAGGCAGCCACGCTTATTGTTCCCGATGTGGAGGCATTCCCGGGGCATATTGCCTGCAGCAGCCTGTCGAAATCAGAAATAGTGGTGCCCCTGATCCGCAACGGAGAAGTAAAAGCCATACTGGATGTTGATAGTGAACATCTTGCTCATTTTGATACGACCGATCAGCAATACCTGGAGGAAATTGTGGCACTGATTGTGTTGTAACGGGGCGGATTTTTGTATCATCGCTTTATTGGAAACCATTATGTTTTTTTTTAAGAAAAAAAATACAGCGGCAGTACCACCGGCAGACCTGCTGGCATTCATGTCGACAGATATTCACTCGCACCTGGTGCCTGGTGTGGATGATGGCGTGCCCGATGTGGAAACGTCCCTGCATTTTATTGAACAACTGCAGTCCATGGGGATCCGGAAAATTGTTACTACCCCGCATGTGATGATGGACAGGTACCCAAATTCTGCAGGCACCTTAACAGATCCTTACCGGCAGGTACAACAGGAACTGGCCAGGAGGAACCACTCCCTTCCCTTTCATTTTGCCGCGGAATATTATCTCGATGAACAGTTTGTGCCGCTGATGCAGCAACCTTTACTGACTATCAGCGGGAATATGGTGCTGGTGGAAATCTCGTTTATGTCGGCCCCGCCGCAACTGGCGCAATGGCTGTTTGATATACAGGCTGCGGGTTATCAGCCGGTGCTGGCCCACCCGGAGCGGTATGGCTACTATCATGCAAACATATCACAGTATGAACAACTGAAGCAACAGGGCTGCCTGTTGCAGCTCAACCTGTTATCGCTCACCGGTTATTATGGCAAACATGTACAGCAGGCGGCTGAAAAGCTGATGGCTGCCGGCTTGCCGGACCTGATCGGTACAGACCTGCATCATGAAAAGCACCTGCACGCTATTGCCGGTATTGCTAAAAATACGAAGCTCCGCAGGGTACTGGACGCCTATCCGTTTGGGAATGCGGCACTAGGCTAATGAATCAGCATTACCGTACCGGTTTGTTTCCGGGCCTGTTGCTTGCTGTCGGTATACAAAAGCACCCATACATACGTAGCAGTTGGCAGGATCTGGCCTTTAAATAACCCGTCCCATGCGCCATCGGGGCTATTGGTGCTGAATACAGTTTGCCCCCAGCGGGTAAATACATCCAGGTGGTAATCGTGCACATCATCATGTATTTTAGGGCGGAACAGGTCGTTTTGCCCGTCGCCGTTCGGGGAAAATGCGGTGGGAACGAATACGGCGCAGTCGCGGATGTTCTGAATGATAGCGGCGTTTCCTTTTACCCCGCAATTGTTTTTGTCTTTTACCTGGTAATAATAAACGCCCGGGGAGAGCCCTCTCAAAACATTGTCTGATTGCCATTCCCCTGTTTCGAGGCGATAAGCATATGGCTCCGTGCCTCCCGTAAGGTTTAGTACTATTTTTCCATCCACCGTACTGCTGCAGCTTGTACCTGTTACATCCACGCTGGCAATATTCAACGGAAGAGGCTCTGCCAGTTTTATATTGCCGAAATTTTCCGTGCAGCCATGTTCATCTTTCACTTTTACCCGGTAATTGCCCGGCCTCAGGTCCTGGAATACAGGGGTATAGCTGGCATGGCTTTCATCGTTGAGATAATATTGATAAGGTGGTATACCTCCTGTAGTTTTAAGGATGATCTGGTTTTTATTGTCACCGTAACAACCGGAAGCCACTGTACTGACTTCACTTTTTAAATCTGTATCACGGATTACTGCAGAGGCGGTAGCCTTGGTACCATTATCTGATGTAACAATCACTTCATAATTCCCCTTTGCCAGGTTGCTGATGCTTGGAGTGGTTTGTCCGCCTGGTTTCCACTCGTATGTACAAAAGTGCGCCACGCCGGTAACCACCGCGTTTATGCGCCCGTTACTGGCGCCTATGCAGGTCGACAGCACCTCCAGTGTAACCTGGGGCACTTCCCGGATAGCGGCTGATAAGTTATCCATCAACAGGGCGCAACCATAATCACTCTGGCTACACTCCGAGGAAACATAAGCCACCAGGATGATATATCTGAAGCTCCCTGGTGTTTTGAATTCGGCTGTATATCTTTTCCAGTCGGTATGATAAAACTGAACCGATTTCCACAGCAATTCAGCCGGCGCTGTGGGCGAATTACTTCCATATATGGCCAGCTGGCCATAACAGGCTTTAAAAATATAAAGGGGGGCATATGCCAGGTCAAAAGACATGGAATAAGTACGCCGGGCCTGCAGGTTCACTTCCTGTGCAATTCCCTCCAATGCCTCTTTCCCGCTGTGTAAGCCTACGTAGGAAATTCCTTCGGACGGGCTTTGCGTGATTCCCAGCACACCGGGTTGTATATCCGGCGTATTCAGTGAAACAAGCCATCCTGGCGGCGCCTTCACCTGTCCTCTGACTCCTTCCAGCGACGGATTGTTTAGTATAATGTCCTGGGCAAACAAATACTGAACAGAAAAGAGCAAAAAAAATATCGCAGCGTTCATCTTTTTTAGCCGTGGCAAACGGGTTAAAAAAGCAGCTGCACGGGTTTTCAGTAGCACGAAATACAATGCAACGGATACGGTTTTCATAGAATTCACATTTCTGATAACAGGCACTACTGGTCTTTCCTGCTATTTCAAACTGGCTGTATAAGGTTTCTACCAGGTAATGGTATACGGGCGTCCCAAATATGAAAATACCAGCCTGTATTTACAGTTAAAGTAAATATTTAATATTTAACAGTAAAAGGATACATTGTTGGAAATAGATACAATAGGGACATTCACTTTAATTATTCAAGTTATTATTTTATAGATTATAGGTAAGCGTAAATGGTTACTGAAATATGTAATGCAAGATAAGAAAAAATATTATTTGAAATACAGCGGTAACAAAGACTTAAAACGGGACAAGAATAATGGTTGATAAAATGGAGTTACTCAGGCTCCAACAACAGTAAGCGGGGGAATAACCGTTCCTTCTTTTACAACGGTATTTCTTGTAACAACAGCGCCCTGGCCTACCAGCACGTTCTTTTCAATAACGGCGCCACCTCCGATATAGGCATTAGCGGCCACATGCGCAAAATCTGAAATGATGGCATCATGATCTATTACCGCTCCTGCATTTATGATTACATGATTACCTATGCGGCAGTTTGCCTGTATCACTGCATTCGCCAGTACCACCGTACCTTCCCCGATCAGGGCATCCGCAGCCACTACCACTTTCGGATGTATCAGCCGGGTAAATGTATGCCTCACTTTTGAGGCCAGCAGCTCCCTCACTTTGTTATTCCCGATGCCGATTACCAAAGGCAATGCGGGAAACAGCAAAGGATCATACGCACAGATCATCACCCTGCCATCTTCACTGTGATGTTGCGCATCATCAGAGAACATGACGGGTACAGTGGCGCCATTAATACTTCCCAGGTCGGCCAGCACATTTGCATGGCCGCCGGCTCCATAAATAAGAAATGACATCGGCATTACGCGGCTATTTTATGCATCAGCGCTGGTTTAACAATTACGTATACCAGCACCAACGGACCACATACAATCAATATATTCATCAGCAGATTTACCTGGTTGCCGATAATAAACAGGTCAATTCCACCCTGTATCAGCGCATACAAAGTGGCCACCCATAAATGCGGTACTTTCCGTTCATTCACCATGATCTGGTAAAAATGTAACCTGTGAGCTTTAAAAATATTCTGCCGCATCGATAAGCGGTGCAGGATAGTAAGTATCGTATCTACACCGTAAACCGACAGGAATAACAGGTATTTCCAATCGCCCGTAACAAAGATCAGTTTCAGCAACAACGTGATGATCCAGAATGCGATCGTTACGCTTCCTACATCTCCCGCAAAACACGCCGCTTTCTTCCGGAAATTAAAGAAGAGAAAAACTGCACAGGCCAGCATCGGCAGCCATATCATATCGGTATTGATGAAGGGGAAGCGCTGCATATTAACGAACTGCAATGCACCGAGGGTAACCAGGCTATACAAACCGGTGATACCATTAATCCCATCCATAAAGTTATAGGCGTTGATGATGCCGATAACCAGTATATACAATGCAATTACCACGTACACGGGAAAGCCGGTAAAAACAGTCAGGTAATAAAACATCAGCGACACTGCGGCAATATGTACCAGTAAACGCACCTTGTTGGGCAAAGAATACATATCATCCAGGAAGCTGATGATGCCTATAATAACAATACCTATAGCAGGAATACCAAATGCACTAAAATTCAGGCACAATGCAACAATGGCTGCTACTACGAAAATAATCCCACCGCCCCGTATGGTAATACTGGAGTGAGAGCTGCGCTCATTGGGCTTATCAATAATATTATAATGCGCAGCCAACCTGAAATAAAGCTTTATAAGGATAAAAAAAGCTGCTGCAAATGCCAGGTACATCATACTATAAATCGTATTTTATCGGTAACCACCGAGGGTTGCCAGTTAAGCGCTTTCTTTGCTTTAGAATCGCTGAAAGTTAATGTAGTGGTGATCTTCCTCAGTTTATCGCTGTTAACGGGAAACCTGTTTCCCAGTATATCGCCGGTGAAGGCCATCATTTTTGCCAGTGGCATCGGGATGCTCCAGGGATCTTTTTTTCCCATGCCCCGGGCTATACAATGTTCCAGCTCCCGGAAGCTGGGATGATTGCCATCCGTTAAATTATAGATGCCGCCCGTTTCCGCGGCAACGGGTATGATCTCCGCAATATCCTTTGCCCATACAATGCTTTTCCTGGCATTGGCTTTACCAATGCTCAGGTACTTACCGCTTTTGATCCCCCGGATCATCGCCTTGAGATTTCCCGGAGGATTGTTACCCGCGATCAGCGGAAGACGTAAAATACTGAGCTTAACCCGGTGCCTGCCGCACCACTCCGCCAGGTATTCTTCCGCCATGATCTTACTTTTGGCGTAAGGCGTATCGCCTTCCAGCGGGTGATCTTCCGCGATCAGCACCCCTTCCTCCCTGCCATACACCGCCACGGTGCTGATGAATACAAACGCTTCAGGAATAGCCGCCGCTTTCTCCAGCGACTGGCAGAGGTTTACGGTTCCCTGGAAGTTTACTTTAAAGAACGCTTCTTTTTCTGCTATACTATCCGGAATGCTATGGGCTTTACCTGCGCAGTGAACTACATATTGTACTGCCGGCAGGTTGATCACTATCCCGCTGGTAAGATCCGCACCAATGTGCCTGTTGCCCGAAACAGGCGACTGTCTCCCCAGTGTAATAAAGTTGTACCTGTCGCCAAGCGTGTCAATAATTTCCCTGCCCAGAAAGCCGGAAGCCCCTGTTAGCAATATATCAGTTTTCACTTGTCGTCATTTTTAAATACTTGTCCAGGATGATTTGCCTTGTATATTTTGTAATGGCCAATGATCTTGCCCTCTCCCCTTTGTTCTTCAATTCCGATACATCTTCGGGCGACAAATTATTAAAGAAATCCAGCAGGTTACGGGTATCCCTGATATCATAGCACCAACCTACATCGTTCTCATTGATCATTCTTGCTATTTCGCTTTCTTTATCACCGATAAAAAGTATGGGTTTCCCGGCTGCAAGAATATTGTACGATTTCGAGGGAACGCCCAACCCGGCCATTCCTTCCTGTAAGGAAACAATGCCTACATCTCCGGCGTTCAGGAATTCACGTTGCTGACTACGGGAGAAAGAGCCGAGCATAGAAACATTTCTCAGGTGGTTAACGGCCACAAACTCCTGCATCTCCTGTTTTACAGCGCCTTCCCCGATAAACATAAAATGCACCAACGGATTCTGAATAAGCTTAATCACATTGCACAGCTCCATTAATCCCTGGACGCGGCCGAGGTTCCCGGCGAACTGAAACACAATTTTATCCGTAATATCGAGCTGCTGAACAATACTATTTTCATTTTTCACCATGGGGAAAATGCCTTCTGTATCGGCCCAGTTTTCCACTACATAGATATCCGGTTTTCTCTTATACCGGCTTAGTTTTCTTTCAAAAACTTCTTTCATGTCCCTGCCCAGAACAAACAGCACAGCCATTTTACTATAGGCTTTATTAAAGATATACCTAAGCAATTTATAGCCAATGCTGTTGGCTTTCATTAGCCGGGCAGCCACGAGGTTTTCCGGGAAAACATCATGTACAATGGTAAAACATTTCAGTTTTTTCCACCTGCTGATCAGGGAAACCAGCAACACCACCGGGGCTGGATTGGTTACAATAAGCACACGGTCGCCTTTACGGGCATTCCGCCAAAGCTTAAACGACAGCTGTATACTTAGCATCACCATCCTGAGGGAACGCTGTAATAACTTGTCTTTATTCAAGGGCAACGCCTTCACACGATGAATGGTTACATGCTCATTTGTGAACGCGCCATCAGCTACTATATTGGATTTCTGATAAGAAGCGGGACCACATATCACATGTACATCGCTGTCCCGGGCGATGTGCGCACTCACCTCTGTCATAATATAAGCGGTGGAAGTTTCTTCCGGGAAGAATAACTCAGTTACCACCCATAATTTGTCTCTCTTCATTATTCATAGTTTTTCCAAACTGTTCTTTTTACATAATCAGTATAGGAAATAATAATCCTCACTACTTTGTCTGCCACATTAGGCATGGTATAATCGCTTACCTCTCTGAAATTACGTGTATCCCTTTGCTGGTATTCCAGTTGCTTCAGCCCCTGTAATATCCTTTCCGGGTTGAGCCCTACCATCATTACAGACGCTTCTTCCATTGCTTCTGGTCTTTCATGCGCTTCCCTGATATTCAGGGCCGGGAAATTCAGGATAGAAGATTCTTCCGAGATGGTGCCGCTATCAGACAATACTGCCTTCGACTGCATCTGCAGGGCGATATAATCACTAAGCCCATATGGCTTCATCAGCTTCACCAGTGGGTTGAACACCACTCCTTTCGCTTCAATCATTTTACGGGTACGGGGATGAGCGCTTACAATTACAGGCAGGCCAAAGATATCAGCAATACTGTTGAGTGATTCCACCAGGTTGCCGAAGTTCCTGTCTGAATTAATATTCTCCTCACGGTGGGCAGATACTACGAAGTACTGCTGAGCTTTTAACTGCAACTGTTCCAGTATGGAAGATTCCTTTACTTTGGGCAGGTAGTGATGCAATACTTCATACATGGGGCTGCCTGTTTTAATGACCCTATCGGCAGGCAATCCTTCCCGCAGCAGGTACTCCCTGGCGATATCGGAATAGGTGAGATTGATATCGCTGGTATGATCTACAATTCTCCGGTTGGTTTCTTCCGGTACCCGCTGATCAAAACAACGGTTACCCGCTTCCATATGGAAAACAGGAATCTTTCTTTTCTTGGCCGGGATGGCGCATAAACAACTATTGGTATCTCCAAGTACGAGGAAAGCATCCGGTTTTTCGGCTTCCAGTACGGGGTCTATCTTAATCAGGATCTGACCGATTGTTTCTGTAGCGGTTTTACCGGCAGCTTCCAGGAAATGATCCGGCTTACGCAAACCCAGGTCTTCAAAGAAGATCTGGTTCAGCTCATAATCGTAGTTCTGGCCGGTATGCACGAGTACATGCTCAATTGCTTCCGACTCATCCAGTTTCGCCAACACCCTTGATAGTCTGATTATTTCCGGCCTGGTACCTACTACTGTCAGTACCTTTAATTTCTTTACAGCTGTACTCATGATAGTTATTGTTATAAAATCTTTTAAACAGTTTCAAAGTAGGTATCAGGATCTTCCTGGTTAAAAAATTCATTGATCCAGAACACCGTATATAATTCTTCTTCCCCGGTATTTTTAATATTATGGGTATACCACACCGGCATATCTACATAGGATGGCTCATTACCATCCAGTTCAAAATTCAATACTTCTTCCGTATTGTATTTCCTGAGTTGTATCAGGGCTTTTCCTTTTATCACCAGGAATCTTTCAATTTTTCTGGTATGAAAATGATTGCCCCTGGTAATACCCGCATGGGTAGTGGAAAAAGATACCTGCCCTCCTACTTCCAGTTTAACCATTTCCACAAATACGCCCCTGTTATCTGCATGTTGTTTTAGTTTAACCGGGAAAAAAGTTTTGTGGTCGATATAACTCCTGAAAGTATTGAACAGATGAACACTCAGGGAATCCGGCAATGCCGGGATGATTCCCTGCTCCAGGTACTGCTCTTTAAAGTTAGTAAGCCTGGAAAGGATCTCAGACACATACAGCTCCGCGGTAGGTTTCACCAGAAGATCGCCGTTACCACTGTTACTGCGGATCTCGCGGATGATGAGCGAAGAAAGCTCATCTACATGAATCAGCTTCAAATGGCCATCCTGGTCTATTTTCGGCGTTTGCCCGTTACACAGCTGATGACAAAAAGTAGCTACTACAGAATTATAAAACGGCTTGCCAAAAGGCCCAAACACATTGGGGATCACCAGGCCGGTAAATTTCGCATGATGTTCTTCCGCCCATTTCACCAGCAATTCGCGGCCGCCTTTTTTTGATTTGCCATAGAGGTTATCACGCTCCTCCTGTGTGGAAGAGGAAAAGAGCACATGGGGATTATTCCCGGCTTTGGAAAGTGCATTTACCAGCAGCTGTACCAGCTCCAGGTTGGTGTCGTGGATCACCTGCTGATCGGGATGCCGGTTCAGGGCAGCAAGGTGCACAATTACATCGCATTGTTTCACCCATTCCGTCAGTTGATCTGCTGATTCAAAATAGGATCTGCTGAAAGGAACAAGCGTAAACTCGTCTTTCAGTAAACTGATCCTGTTAAACAGGTATGATCCTACAAAGCCGTTCTGGCCGGTGATTCCTATTTTTTTCATTTTATATTTTATTCCAGTCTAACCATAGTGAAGCGTCAAAAGACCAGCGGTCTTCCCCGGATTGTTGCAGATCCAGGTCTGAGTAAACCATTAGTACAGATCCGGGCTCCAGTGCTTTTATTCCATTGGCATACCCGGGAGGGATGCTTAATACAGCGGGCTCATCTTCTTTCAAGATAACATATTCTGCTTTCAGATCCGCAGATGGCTTGTTCCAGTCGTCAATTTCCACCCAGGCCAATACAAATTTTCCTTTCGGTACATAGAAGTATTTTTGCTCCACTTTATGTCCCTGCCAGGCGCGAACGATGCTGGTATCCGGGTGTACAATCTGGTAAAAACGTTTTACACCCGGGAATGTGAAGTCGTTCACAAAACTGAGGGAGCCTCTTTCATCAGAGAAAATGCCTCCTTTTATGACTGCTGCCTGTGCCATTAATTTTTCAGTTGTTCCTGTACATAATCCAGTTTCAGCAACAGCGCTTTCAATTCTTCATCGCTCAGCCTGTAGGTATTATGTGAATGATAATCCTGTGCTTCCGCAATTTTGCTATCTCCTTCTGAGAAGTATTTGGCATAGTTCAGATCGCGGTCATCTGCAGCAATACGGTAGTAGTCGCCCAGATCCTCTGCTTTCCCGAACTCTTCCCTTGTCAGTAATGTTTCGTATAATTTTTCGCCATGACGGGTACCAATTATTTTGATTTCGTTTTTAGCGTTAAAGATATCGCGGAGCGCTTCTGCCACCTGCCTGATAGTAGCGGCGGGTGCTTTCTGTACAAAGATATCACCCGGATTCGCATTTTCATAGGCGAACAATACCAGTTCCACCGCGTTATCCAGCGACATCATAAAGCGTGTCATTTCGGGATCAGTAATGGTCAGCGGCTTACCTGCCTTGATCTGTGAAATGAACAAGGGAATAACCGATCCCCTGCTGGCCATTACATTTCCATAACGGGTGCAGGTAATGAGCGGGTTGGTGCGCAGGCGTGCTTTGGAGATAGCTACTTTTTCCATCATAGCTTTGGAAATACCCATAGCATTGATAGGATATACCGCTTTGTCTGTTCCCAGGCAGATGATCTTGCTTACGTTATTCTTAATGGCTGCTTCCAGTACATTTTCGGTGCCATGTACATTGGTTCTTACTGCCTCCATCGGGTAAAACTCACAGGAGGGCACCTGCTTTAACGCGGCGGCGTGAAATACATAGTCTACTCCTTCCATAGCGCTGTCAATGCTTCTGAAATCGCGCACATCGCCCATATAAAACTTCACCTTATCGCTGCGGAGTAAGTTGCGCATATCATCCTGCTTTTTTTCATCGCGGCTGAAGATGCGGATTTCCCTGATATCAGTATGTAAAAAACGATTCAGTACTGCGTTACCAAATGACCCGGTACCGCCGGTTATCAATAAAGATTTGCCTTCAAACATGATTATTTCAATTTTAATAAAACGTCAACAATTCTTTCAGCTGTTTTCCCATCCCATAATGGAGGGATGCCGCCGCTTTTCCAGTTGCCTGAAAAAAGCTTTTCGAAGGCGGGAGGAATAGCGTCTGGAGATACTCCCAGTAATTCATTAGTGCCTATCTCGCAGGTTTCCGGCCGTTCGGTGTTTGCCCTGAGCGTCATACAGGGTACATGCATTACGGTTGTTTCTTCTGTAATGCCGCCGGAGTCTGTGATTACCGCCTTTGCATATTGTACGAGGTAATTGAATTCAAGGTATCCCAGGGGCTCTATCATATGGAGATTAGGCGCCTGGATCCCGATGTTGGCCAGCATTTTCGCTGTGCGCGGGTGCACCGGAAAAATGAGGGGTAAGCCTTTGGAAGAATGAATGATCCCATCCATCAGGCGTTTCAGGTTCTGCTCCTGGTCTACGTTACCGGGGCGGTGCAGGGTCATCACTATATATTCTCCTTTCTTCAGGCCCAGCTCATTCCATATTTCGGGTTGTTTGAAATGTGGCTGATGCTTCAGCAGGGTATCGATCATGGTATTTCCAACCAGGAACAGGCGGTTTTCCGGTATACCTGATTTGCGCAGGTTTTCGTTGGCTGTTTCCGTAGTAGTAAAGAAATAATCTGTAATGGCATCCGTGAGTAAACGGTTGATTTCTTCCGGCATGGTCCAGTCGCCGCTGCGGATACCGGCTTCCACATGCGCCACTTTTATATTGTTCAGCTTCTTGGCAGCCAGTGCACAGGCAATGGTAGAGGTTACATCTCCTACTACCAGTACCAGGTCGGGCCGTGTTTCCATCAGTATTTTTTCATAGCGGATCATGATGGCCGCTGTTTGCTCCGCCTGTGTTCCTCCACCTGCTTCCAGGTTGATGTCTGGTTCAGGGATACCCAGTTGTTCAAAGAAATCGGCACTCATTTTTTTGTCGTAGTGCTGACCGGTATGAATAAGCCGGTAACGGATTCCTTCCTCCTGTCTTTTCTTTATCGCTTCAATAATCGGAGCTATCTTCATAAAGTTGGGCCTGGCTCCGGCTATAATATCTATCAACATAATTTATCTTTTATAATTTTTAAAATCCTGTCTGATATTTTCGATGGCTGCTGGTGTCAATATTGTTTGGAAATGGGCGATGCTTTTCTTTAATGCCTCTTCCGGCATATCCCACCATTTAAGCTCCTCCAGTTGCGCGATGATCTCTTCTGAAAACCTGTATTTTATGATTTTAGCCGGCACGCCACCTACTATAGCGTAAGGCGGCACATCTTTCGTTACCACTGAATGAGCGGCTATGATGGCCCCGTTTCCTACTGTTACTCCTCCCATAATGGAAGAGTTCAATCCTACCCAAACATCATTTCCTATCGTAACGGGCGCCGGGCTGTCATCAAATTTATCCTCCGTGATCCACGAATACCCGGTTCCGTTGCGTACCGCAAAAAATAACGGTGACGTAGATACGAAATTGACAGGATGCGTACCGATTCCAATCACTATGTTCTTGGAAAATGAACAATACTTTCCGATAGTGGTATTATTGATATTGGTATTATGTCCTATATAAGAGTATTCACCGATCCTGCTTTTCCTTAATACTACAGATCGCTGTATGCGGCTTTTGTCCGATATCACCGTATGCCTGTCATAAAAAACAAAGAATGACAAATGACGGTTTCTCCACCAATCGCGCAGATGCTTTAAACTAAAGTGATGAATGATCAGTTCAAGCATTCCTTCTTTTTTTAAGTGCGTATTCCACGGCTCCGATGATTGAATCTGCCATTTGTTCCGGCGTCCTGTTGTTTCTATAATGCTCCTGGGCATTTTTTCCCATGCGGATCACTTCCTCTTTATTATCTATAATCCACTGCATTTGTTTGGCAAGGGCATCTACGCCGCCTTCATAGATGATGCCGTTTTTCCCGTTTGTAATATTCAATACTTCCCCACCGGTGATGGCATTCTTCTCTGTTACAAAAATGGTGGCATACCCCATGCTGGTAAGCACCGACAGGCCCGCCTGGTTGGGTGATATACAGGCCAGGGCGCGGGTATAAAAAGTTTTGAGGATCTCGCTGTCGTAGATAGCTCCGTGTAAGAATACTTTATCTTCCAGGCCCTCTGCTTTCACCCATTGTTCAATGGAAGCACGTTCTGGTCCATCCCCAATGATATTGAGCACCGGAAGATCCTTATTATTTTTTCTTAGCTGATTATATGCCTGTAAAAGCTGGTCTATTCCTTTTTCCTTATACAGTGTGCCTACAAAAAGGAAAGTATTCCTGTCTGCTACAAGACCATTTACGGGGCTTACATAGGTAGTATTGTTGGCTACAAATATTTTATCAGGGTTAAAGCCTGCCTGTACAAATTTGGTTTTGGGATAGTCGCTGTAGAAAATAAGCGATTCCGCTTTTCTCCCGAAGAAGTTTCTTACAAAGT
Source organism: Chitinophaga sp. (assembly GCF_036569185.1). Classification (GTDB taxonomy): domain Bacteria; phylum Bacteroidota; class Bacteroidia; order Chitinophagales; family Chitinophagaceae; genus Chitinophaga. Next base: position 1,985 of record NZ_DATCRD010000174.1, on the reverse strand, counting down.
CCCATTGCTTCTTATCATCGAACTTATTGGCGTAGGAAGCAGAAACCCCAATGCCCCAGAAAGACATGCTGTATTTTCTCCAGGGATTAAACATAAGCCCCATTAAACGCAGCCATCTCAGCTCATATAAGCCTATCACTGCATCAAATCCTTTGCAGAGCTTATGCAGGGAGTCTTTATGTATAAAAAAAGGCCCTACCTGTTTACCAGGTGTATACACTGTTTTATAAGGGTATTTTTTATTGAGAAACTTAGGATCGGTATAGGCAACGGTCAGATCGTATTTCTCATTGATGATCTCAAATATTTTCTCACGGTATGGCCACACTTTATTATAGACAATCAGTAGTTTCATTTCATTATTTTTTCTAAACAAATAAATAAGGGTTATTTTTTAAACGTTCTAAGGATCTGATCACTATACATTATTACCAGGCTGTCGTGCCGTTTTACAAAGCTTTCCAGGTCAGGCGCTTCTCTTGAAATCTGTTTTTGCTTTTGCTTGTAGTAATATACTTCTCCATCCCAGAATACCAGTCCGGCGGGCTTATTACCGTTTACCTGCGCGTCCATGATCTTGTCTACATAAGCGGAGAATGCATCCGGCGGCACCAGGGTCATAAACGACTCTCCTTTTCCCTGCCAGCGTGGCCATACAAAGGGCAGCACCGGTTTATTAAGTTCCTTTCCCAGCTCCAATGCTATACGCAGGTTATTTTCAATATATCTTTCATTATAGCTTCTGCTTACTACTCTTTCTGAATAGATCATATAAAGAGAAGGACAGATCACATCCACATATTTCAGCAAATCGCGCAGCTGATAACACTGGCGCTGCCATTTTTCGCTGGCAGACACTGTTCTGAAGGGCAATCCGTAGATACCCCATTGTACGTTGGGGCGTTCCCGTTTGGCAATAGTCACCGCCTTTTTAAACTGCGTGGCTATTTTCTGATAACCAGGATCACTTGCATGGTTGTTGGTTAAAATATCCAGCGCTTCTCCTTCCCAATCGAGGATACATACACCGGTCGCATTTTTATCCGGGTATATTTTCCGGATAATGTTGGTGAGCGACACGCTATCCACGTTCAGGCTGTTTTTTGTAACAATACTGCTTTGCCCGATCATCTTTGCAGTGGAGATATTGCCCTGCCGCTGGATATATGCATTGGCTTTATCGCCCAGTCCGCTGATGGCCATATACAGCCGCGGATTGTCCTTTGAAGGCGCTTGTGCATGGGCAGTCAACACTGTACCGGCACAACATGCCAGCCATCCTGCTACGTATAAATTAAATCGCTTCGTCAAAGTCATGATCACATCAGTTTAAAGATTCATTAAATGACTGGTCCCTGATCTCAAAGAACAGCGCTAACAGGATCCACAATCCCGGGGTGATAAATATGCCGCCTGACGTCATAGACAGGAGCAGGTATCCCAGTAATATTACCAACAGGGCGATATAACGGTACATCCGGTGCCTGGCGGCGTATCCCGCTTTTACCAGCATCTCAAAAAGGATCAACAGGAACAGGATGCCTCCTACCACGCCCAGCGACATCAGCAGTTCCAGGAATACATTATGCGGGTAAATATGGCTATGGTCTGTTACATATTTATCGCCGATAAAAGGATGATTGCTGAACTGCTCCCAGGCGCTGGCGTATTCATAATCCCGGTCTTCCTTCTCCCCGTTTGCCACGTTATCAAAGAAGTGGGTAAGACGATAGAAAAGAAACACATCATCAGAAAATATCCTTGAGCCTACCCCACTCATCATCAGGCCACTGATCAGGATAAAGAATACCAGCGCTGCTTTCAATACCATACTCACCTTATTGCGGGACATCCTCAGTTTGAAATAGCAAAGAATCAGTATGGATAATATGAGGGAAAGGAAAGGGCCCCTGGATGCGCCAATCAGTACATTCGCCACTCCCAGCACTACACAAAAGGCAATACCAAGACGGTTGCCTATACCC
>NZ_DATCRD010000173.1:0-34977 GCF_036569185.1 Chitinophaga sp. | reverse complement strand
CCACGGTCCACACCTTTTTGCCGGTTCAGTAACCGTTTTCTTCCCTGTGGCCGGCTGACCTTCAAACATATTGAAACTGCTGTTGAATAAAAATATCATTGCCAGTACCGGCAAAAGAAGGATTCTTTTCATATCTGGGTTATTTTGGATAAAACAATACATCAATTTACCTTTTTTTAAACGTCTTTCTGATTAAAAGTCCAGCTTGAGAATTTGGAATATTGTCCAACTCTTTACCATTATTGCCACATTATCCCTAATTTTGCAGATAAAGTAGTAAAATTGGTTAATGAAAGTAATTCAATTTACTGTCCCCGTTGCCGATGAAGGTGCTGTAGTGATACAGGAAGATATCCTCCCTTATTTCTATAACTACCTGCATCGCCACAAAGAAGCGCAGGTGACACTGATTATAAAAGGAGAAGGTACCCTGATTGCGGGGAACTATACCCAACCGTTCAAAGCAGGAGATATTTATGTGATTGGCGCCAACCAGCCCCATATGTTTAAAGGGGATGCCCGTTATTTTGAGAATTTACAGGAGAAGAATATTCACGCCATCCATATCTTTTTCGATCATGAACATGCCTTACAGGGCTTGTTTTCACTGAAAGAGATGGATACTGTAAGAAAGTTCCTGCAACTCACTGCAAACAGTTTGCAACTGCCTGCGGAATATGCAGAGAAAACAGCAACGGATATATTAAAGATCGCACGACTCAGCGGCGCAGAAAGATTGCTGGCATTTGTAGGCATGCTGGTGTATTTCTCTAAACAGGTGAAGGATTGGAAGTCTTTATCCACGGGCTTTTCCAGGCACTCTTACAGTGAGTCGGAAGGGCTGCGGATGAATGATATTTACCAGTATACCCTGGAGCATTATGCGGAGAATATATCATTGGGACAAATTGCCGGCGTAGCGCATCTTACTACCTATGCTTTCTGCAAATACTTTAAAAAACATACGCGCAAAACTTACCTTGAATTCCTCAATGAGATAAGAATTAATGTGGCCTGCAAAAATATCATCAACGGGGATTTCGATAGCATTGCGGCTGTGGCCTACGCCACCGGGTATAACAACCCGATCACGTTTAACCGCGTGTTCAGGAAAGTAACAGGGATGTCGCCTTCCGCGTATGCAAGGCAATACCGTTTTGCGGAAGAGCTAAAGTAAGGCCGGTGGTTATACGATGCTTACAGCCCCGGCTAAGAATTAATTACTATTAACGTATCAAGCCTGCGGCTGTTCAAACGACCATCCCGCTTCCAATAACGGCGCCACCTGCGGATGCAGGCCGATGATGTCGTTATTATTCTCCTTGATGTCTTCCTGTTTCAGGTAATTTTTAACATACCTTGCTACCAGGTAGCCGATACCCACACCTAACAGGCCCATGATGATCAGGCTGCCAGTAAAAGCGCCGATAACAACAAACAATATCACAATGCCTCCCCAGGTAAAGTGATATTTATTGCTCAAAGTATCATGCTCATTGGCACAGCGGCCGCAACGCGGCACCTTTAATTCCAATACGGAAAATTTTACTTTCCGGGCCACTATATAATTGGAACGGTCTTTCTCTATATATAATTTCTTTTCGAGTGCGCTGTTAATATCATGTGGAGCGCCTGCGCAAAAGTAACAGATGTCCTGCCCTACATGCTTGCCATACAGTTCTTCCAGCTGTTTTTCATACACCCATATATTTTGGCGCAGCTCATCAGAAATATACAGGCCCAGCGCCCATTTCACCAGGGTGGTGGCGCTGCCCAGGTCCCGGTCTTTGTTCCAGGCTACCAGTGCGAAGGCAGTTAAGGCAGTGGCAATGTCGTCTTTTACCGCTGGTTCATAGGCATATTTGTCGTTGACTGCATCAACAGTAAAAACTTTCCTGATTGCCGTAACGGCTTCCCGGGAGAGGAGAGCACTTTGTTCTACTTCATTTTGCAGCGCTTCTATGCGCGCGGCAATATTGTTGCGCTTTTGCAGGTGTTCCATAGGTAAGGAGATAGTGTATTATTAAAGCTAATATATATAAAATATTTGTATTTTAATAATATCTCGGGCCGCCAGCCACCTTCAGGTAACCGAAATGGGCTGATCAAAAAGTAAAATGAAAGCTTTGCAAATCGCGTAAACAATAATGGGGCTCCGACAGGTACCCGGAAAAAAAAGGGCTGACCAATATTTTTTGGTCAGCCCCTGTTATCTTTCTGTATTATTTTCAATGTGCGAAATCGCTCATATAATCGCCGGTAATACGTTCTATTGGAGGGTTGAAGTAACCGAACTTCAGGTCAGGGAATTCTTCATGGATCAGTTCCTGCAGTTGTTTTACGCCTAAACATTCTCCTGTTTCCGTAATGCCCAGCTTACCAAGGTACCAGTCGGGGTCAATATTGAAATTGCGCCACTGGATCATGTTCAATCCTGTTTCCCGGATCAGTTTGCGTAACGCTTCATATTCATCAGCGCTGTCTGTCATACCCGGGAACACGAAATAATTGATGGAGGTCCAGCCACCGAATTCACGCACTACTTTCAGACTTTCGATGATGTCTTCAAAAACGTAGTTGTTAGGCCGGTAATAAGGCGTGTAATATTTTTCCTGGGCAGAGTTCAGGCTTACGCGGATACTGTTCAAACCAGCTTCGCAAAGGGCTCTTACAGCATCGGGCTTACTGCCGTTGGTGTTGATATTGATACTGCCTTTAGGCGTATGTTTACGTATTTCCAGGATGGATTCGCGGATGGTTTCCCACATGAGCAGGGGCTCGCCTTCACAGCCTTGTCCAAAGCTCACGATAGGGAAAGGCGCTGTTTCCAGGTGAGGCACCGTATATTCTACAATTTCTTCCGCAGTGGGTTTAAAACGGAGCCGGTCCTGCGTGGAAACAATGCTTTCTTCTTCCGGCTGGAATGAAATACATCCAACGCAATTGGCATTACATGCCGGAGAGGAAGGAATAGGGCATTCCCATCTTCCCATAAAATAATTACGGGCGGCGGGGCACTCATAAGTAAGCGCGCAGTTTTCCGCAAGATGCTGCACCAGCCTGTTATGCGGGTATGCTTCTACCAGGGTTTTTACACCCTGTTTCACTTTTTTATCGTCAAATCCTGCGCATTCCTGGCGGATGTCTGCTTCAATACGGGTAGCCGGTACATAAAATTTACCATCCAGCCAGCCCACTGCAGTATAACAGAACAGCGGCAGGGTAGGTGCATCCGGCATGGTTTCGTAGGCAGCCAGGTAAAAGCCGGTGTGCGCCGGCGGTATGAAAGCGGCTACGGCCCATCCTTTGTCGCACAGCTGCATATCGCCGGTGGCGGCGTTGATGCCAATCCCACGGCGGCCGGGCAACTCATACAAATTACCTCCATCCGGTAATTCAATCCATTCATCTGCTTCTACCGGCCATGCGTCCCAGCCGCTGCGACCGGTTACATACATGGAGGTATCTTCAAAAATATTACCGTTACCGTCTGAGTATAATATGTAAGGTGTTTGTTTCAGCATTTTTTGTTTTTATGTACTGTTTATTGCACCCTGCTCTGAAAGAAATTATTCAGGGCTTCCCTTTGTGCTGCGCCTGGTTCATCCAGTACTTCCAGATGCAGGATCCTGTTATTTTTAAAGTCGATCGTAAGCAGGTCGTTCCGCAAAATTACGTTATTCAGTTCGTTCCAGCCAACCAGCCTTTTGGAAAAGGTGCCGGGAAGGGTGATTCCGGTAGTATCCATTTTTACGTAAGAAGGTTGGAAAATGCGGTATTCCATCCAGCCTACATACGCCAGCCCGGCGCCCACCAGGAACAGCAATAATGCGGTAACCGGGTTCAGGTGTGAAAGAAAGTACAAACTGCCGGTGAAGCAGATGAGCGCTTCTATCATCCTGGCTACGGTGTTGGCTTCGGTGAATTTCTTAAACTTCCTCATGGTAAAAGGAAAGCCGATACAGGCCAGCCCTACTATAAGAAAGAAAACTGCCAGGAACCAATTTGGCTGCGGACTGCGGTAAATACCGATCGCATTAAACAGGAACAGAATGCCTGTAAGCCCGTGCATTATTGGTAAAAGCCGGATTCTGCTGGGTGTATTCGGATGCAGGATGCGCAAACTATGCATGTACAGGAATGTGAGATTAGGAATTGGAACTGATCAGCAGGTTGCAGAGTTTGAACAGCACGCGGGCGCCTACATTGGCATCCCATTCATCATGTGAAGTGCTTACTTCATTCAGATCAAATCCGATCAGTTTCCTGCCGCTTTCGAGCACTTTTTTGAAAAGATAGTATACCTGCTCTGCTTCGAAGCCGCCGGGTACCGGGGTGCCGGTATGCGGGCATAATTTCGGATCGAGGCCATCGATATCAAAGCTGATATACACCTGCTGCGGTAAAGTGGCTACAATGCTGTCGCAGATGGCTTTCCAGGACTCTCCTTCATATTGTCTTTCCTTGATCTGTTTATCAAAGAAGGTCACTACACGGCCTTCGCTGTTATTGATATAATCCACTTCTTCTTCGCAGTAATCGCGGATTCCCACCTGTACCAGTTTAGAGAGCTGCGGTACTTCAGCCAGCGCGTTGAACATGATGGAAGCGTGGGAGTATTTGAATCCTTCGTATGCATCGCGGAGATCGCAGTGTGCATCTATCTGGAGTATACCGAATTCGCCTTTTTGCTCGCCAATGGCTTTGAAGAAGCCCAGCGGCGTACTGTGATCGCCGCCTACGAGACCTACCAGCTTGCCTTTTTCCAGCAGGGCTTTGGTTTGGGTGTATACCCATTCATTCATGGCCCTGGTACCATTGCTCACGTCTACCAGCGTTTTTTTCAGGAATTCATTTTCAGAGATATCTCCCCCTTCGGTCAGGAATTTCAGGTACAGTTCAGCTTCCTTACGCAGGTAATCGCTACGCAGCAGCAGGTGCTTGTCTGGCTCCCGCATATAGAAACCCTGTTTCCAGCCGTCTTTCACATCTGCGTCGTACAGGTCTACCTGGAAGGAAGCCCTGAAAATATGTTCCGGGCCACGGGCAGTGCCGTTATTATAAGAAACGGTTACTTCCCAGGGAACAGGTAATAATACCAGTTTTGCTTCTTCTTCGGAAAAAGGCAAGCCAAAAACGTTGTTGGACAGCAGGCCAACCGAGTTAGGGTCAAATTGAGATAAATCTGCCATGATAAAGTCGTACTTTTCTAAATTCCGCGCAAAGATAGGATTATGTTTACTTACAGCCGTCCTTCTCATAAAAAGAATTGCCTTTTATATAAATTTTGTCGGAAGAAGGTCATTTTGACTTAATTTTGCCGATTAATCGGAAACAAATAAAGTAAGGCAAAAAGAGGGGAGGTGTCGAAGTCGCGCTGGTAAAGGGTTTTTGCAGCTTGTGTCTAATCAATAGGGAAGATAATTTTCATATGAAAAAAACAAATATTATTCTGCTGGTGGTAATTGCGGTGGCAATTGGTGTGATAGTGACTATGGTGGGTGATTTCAGTACCTATGAAACTTTTGCAACAGCCCGCGAGAAAGAAGGAAAAGAGTTCCATGTGATCGGTACGCTAGATACCCTGAAAGCAATGAACTACGATCCGATCAAAGATGCCAACCTGTTTAGCTTCTATGTCCACGATAAAACCGGGGAATCCCACAAAGTAGTTTTCTACGGCGCCAAACCTACCGACTTTGAAAAAGCCGAATCCATTGTACTTACCGGTAAAATGGAAGGCAATGAATTTCACTGCAGTAAAATACTGATGAAATGCCCGTCCAAATACAAGGACGACCAGGTTGCTGTTAGCAACAAACAGTTGTAATCAGCTATAGGATATGATTATCATCGTCAGGTAATCAATGCCACAATATTTATATCTCTCAGAGGAATTTTATGAAGTTTGTAGGGGAACATTTACTGCCGGGCCAACTGGGCCACTTCTTTGCCATACTGGCATTTGTAGCATCTATGGTAGCCACTGTGGCTTATTATAATGTAGTTAAAGGAAAAGAACCGCTGATCAGGGACTCATGGAAGAAAATGGCCCGCTGGTCATTTATTATCCAATCGGCCGCCGTAATAGGCGTTTTCAGCTGCCTGTACTTTATCCTGTATAATCACTATTTCGAATATAAATACGCATGGCGCAATACCTCGCGCGACCTGCCCATTCAATACCTGTTGTCCAGCCTCTGGTCCGACCAGGAAGGAAGTTTCCTGCTCTGGAGCATCTGGAACAGTATCCTGGGAATTATCCTGATCCGCACTTCCAAAAACTGGGAAGCGCCGGTGATGACGATTTTCTCCCTGGCACAGCTGATCATGGCCAGCATGTTGCTTGGCATTTTCATCCTTGGCTACAAAGTAGGCAGTAATCCTTTCATGCTGCTGAGGGAAGCGCCTGAAAACCAGGCTGCGCCTATTTTCCAGACTGCTGATTATATGCAGCATATCCACGACGGAAATGGCTTGAACGTTACGTTGCAGAACTACTGGATGGTGATCCACCCGCCGGTATTGTTCCTGGGTTTTGCTTCCATGATCATTCCTTTTGCCTTTGCTTTTGCGGGCTTATGGGTAAAGGATTACACCGGCTGGGTAAAACCGGTGCAGCCCTGGAGCCTTTTCGCCGTAATGATGCTGGGAACCGGTATCATGATGGGCGCCGCCTGGGCTTATGAGTCACTGAACTTTGGTGGCTATTGGGGATGGGACCCGGTAGAGAATGCCTCGCTGGTGCCCTGGCTCACCATGGTGGCCGGCGTGCACACCCTCCTGGCTTACAAAGCCACCGGGCACTCGCTGAAATCTACTTTCTTCTTCTTCTTTATTTCCTATGTACTGATCCTGTATTCCTCTTTCTTAACAAAGAGCGGCGTATTGGGAGATACCTCCGTACACTCCTTTACTGACATGGGAATGACCGCCCAGCTGTTGTTTTCCATGCTGGTATTCACGATTCCTTCTATCGCCCTGCTGATCATCCGCAGGAAGGAAATTCCTTCTGTGAAGAAAGAAGAGAACAGCTACTCCCGCGAGTTCTGGCTGTTTGTAGGCTCCCTGATCATGCTGATTGCAGGCATCCAGATCACCTTCACTACTTCTATTCCTGTATGGAATAAATTACTGAGCGCAACCGGTCTGAAATCGCTGTTCAGTATGAATGATATAGCGCCTCCGTCCGACAGCATTTTCCACTACAACAAGATCCAGATCTGGATTGCCATTGTACTGGGCGTGCTAACCGCCATCGTGCAATTTATGCGATACAAGGATACTCCCCGTGGCGAGCTCACTAAAAAGCTGCTGGTACCTACCGTGGTAACTTTATTGTTAACCGGGCTGGTAGCCTGGAAAGGCACCATCACTTATGATAAGTATGGCGCCGGCTTCCTCACTGCTATTTACCTGATGTTGTTTGCCAGCATTTATGCCATTGTGGGCAACTTCTTTTATATCTTCTCCGGTCTGAAAGGAAAACTGAAAAATGCAGGCGCTTCTGTAGCGCATATCGGTTTTGGTATGGTGCTGCTGGGCGTACTCATCTCTTCCGCTAAAATGGAAGTGATTTCACTGGACCGCATGAAAATGCTGGGCGATGGTATTTTTACAAAGGAAAGCAAACAGAATCCGCGCGAAAATATCATGCTGCCAAAAGATGTACCGGTGGAGATGGGGGAATATCATGTTACCTATACGGGTGATTCCGTGGCACAGGGCGATCCCAAAACATACTATGTAGTGCATTACGAGAAAAAGGATAAACAAACCGGCAAGGCGCTGGAGCGTTTTACTCTTTACCCGGATGCTTTTGTGAATAAAAAGGAAAATGCACTTTCTTCCAACCCGGCTTCCAGGCATTATCTTACAAGGGATATTTTCACCTATGTGTCTGCCGCGCCTAACCGCGATGAAGCCGCCCAGGCAGATACCACGCCTTATGTGACCCATGAAATGAAGCAGGGCGACTCTGTTTTCTTCTCCAAAGGGTTCATTGTGCTGAAAGGATTGAACACGAACCCGCAAAGCCGTAATTACGTTCCACAGAGCGGCGACCTGGCAGTGGGAGCTGAGCTGGAAGTATACACGCAAACAGATGATCACTTTAAACTGCAGCCTATCTACTTTATCCGCGACAGCAGCTACCAGTACAGCGTGGAAGACACGCTGGCGCCGCTGAACCTGAATGTAAGGTTCTCGAAGATCATGCCTGCGGAAAATAAAATAGAGCTGAAAGTAAAAGAAGCCACCAGCTTCAACGACTATATTGTGATGAAAGCGTTGATATTCCCTTATATCAACGTGTTATGGCTGGGGATCATTGTAACGATAGTAGGTACCGCTATGAGTATTTATCAAAAAATAAGAAGAAGATAACCTTCAGATAATTTTTAGAAAGAATCCTTCAATGGCACGGCTGTTGAAGGATTTTTTCTTGGTTAAATCCTTACTCCAATGGCGGCATTTCAGAATTCTTCTCTACATTTATCATGAATAAATATCCTGATGATGCCTAGGTGGTTACGTATATCCCTGATCGTTATAGCCATGCTTGCCGTGGTATATTTTCTTGGTCCCTCCCCCGGGACGCCGGTGTATGAACATGCCCTGCCCGCGGTACCGGCTGCCGGCCCTGCCCTGGATGCCTATATAAAGCATAAAGAAGCGGCCTTCCGGCTGAAGCCCGATAATGAAGCCCGTATTGTATGGCAGGACACCGGCTTTCATAAAACCCCTTATTCCGTGGTGTACCTGCACGGTTTTTCCGCCAGCCAGGAAGAAGGGAACCCGGTGCACCGCAATTTTGCCGCGCGTTATGGGTGTAATCTTTTCCTGTCGAGGCTCGATGGGCACGGGATTGAAACAAGCGATCCGCTGTTGCATATGACAGCAGCCGGTTTGTGGAAAGATGCAGAAGAGGCGTTGAGCATAGGCAAGGCGCTGGGTAACAAGGTGATCCTGATGACCACCTCCACCGGAGGAACGCTGGCGCTGAAGCTGGCCGCCGCTTATCCCAATGATGTGTATGCGATGATCAATATGTCGCCCAACATCGCCATCAACGACAACCTGGCCTTCCTCGCCAATAACCCCTGGGGGTTACAGCTGGCCAGGGCCGTGAGCAAAGGGGATTTCCGGCGTAGCGATGATAAGAACCCGGAAATAGCAAAGTACTGGTATAATAATTATCGCCTGGAAGCGGTGGTACAGCTGCAAAACCTGCTGGAGTCCAGCATGGTAGACGCAACTTTTGAGAAAGTGCATCAGCCGGTGCTTAACTTATATTATTATAAAGATGAGGCAAACCAGGATGGAACTGTGAGAGTATCTGCCATCCTGGAGATGGAAAAAAAGCTGGGCACGCCCGATTCCCTAAAAGAGGCCGTGGCGATCCCCGGGGCAGGTAATCATGTAATGGGATGCGCGCTCACAGGGCACGACATTCCCGCGGTGGAAAAGGCGATGGATCATTTCGCGGAGAACACCTTACATATGAAGCCAGTCCGCTAACACTTTTTAGTTAACACTGAATCTGAAATCTTTTTATAACTTGTGGTAACATTCTATCAGTAAGCAACGTTAAGTTAACTATGCGTATCCGTCTTCAACAGATCATCGTTTCACTATTCCTGGTATTGGGCATGTCCCTCTGCCACAGGAGCGCGATGGCCCAGGAGGCGCATGGGGCGGATGTGATACCGTTGCATGCCATTGTAGTGGGGCAGGATACGGTGCCGGTGATCACCCTGGCCATATTTGACGTAGTGGCAAAGATGCCGAAAGCCCTGCGTAAGGAACGCGAGCGCTGGAGCCGTTTACGGAACGCGGTATATGTAACTTACCCTTATGCCAGGTCCGCAGCAAGGGTGCTCAAAGATGTGAACAGCCGCCTGGCTACCATGAATAAAAAGGAACGCAAAGCCTTCCTGGCCACCAAGGAAAAAGAGCTCAAGGCCCAGTTTGGCGATAAACTGGAAAACCTCTCTGTATACCAGGGAAAAGTGCTGATGAAACTGATTGACCGCGAAACGGGGCAGAACTGTTTTGAAATCATCAAGGAGCTTAAAGGCGGCTTTAATGCCCGCGTATGGCAAACCGTTGCTTTCTTTTTTGGAGGCAACCTGAAAAGCGATTATGATAAGCAGGAAGATCATGACATCGAGGTGATCGTACAGGAACTGGAAATGTACCAGCAATACCGCGTCTACAATTAATTGGGCTATCTTCGTAATATTCGCCTGTCATGAAAAGGGTTTATTATGAAAGCAAGGATCTTATTTAGCAGCTTATTATTTATTTCCGTTGGAGCCATGGCACAGGTGGCCGGCGATGACCCGGTGTATGTGCTGGACAGCGTGGTGGTAAACCAGGCCGCTATAGGGCAGGTATCGCCCGACCGTATAGGGGTGATCACCATTGCCAAAGGCGCCAAAGCGGTGCTGAAGTATGGCAGCCAGGCAGAAAATGGCGTGGTATATATTGAAACCAAACCCTTTGCCCGTAAAAGGGTGAATGTGCTGCTTAGCAGCCAGTCGCCGGCATACGACAGCCTGCTGCGCAGGTATGGCAACGACAGCAGCTTTTACTTCATCGTAAATGGCAAACCCGTTACCCCCACTAATGAAACCGGTTTAATGACCCTTGACCGGAAAACCTTCCGTTCCCTGCGGATTATTTCTGATAAAGAGGTACAGGACAAGTACCAGGTGATGGACCGGAAGGCCGGGATCGTTATCACCAGCTCAGAAGAATAAATATTTTCCCATCTTTGCACCTCAATTTACAGCATATGAAACTAGATATACTGGCTATAGCGGTGCACCCGGACGATGTGGAACTGGGTTGTGCCGGCACCCTGATGATACATGCGCAGCAGGGAATGAAGGTAGGCGTTGTGGATCTTACCCGTGGAGAACTGGGCACCCGTGGTACTCCCGAACTGCGGGAGCAGGAGGCCCAGGCAGCCGCAAAGATCATGGGCCTTGAAGTAAGGGAAAACCTGGGCCTGGCCGATGGCTTTTTCAGGAATGATACAAAGGAGCAAATGGCCATTATTACCGCCATCCGTAAGTACAGGCCGGAAATTGTGCTGGCCAATGCAATGGACGACCGTCACCCCGACCATGGAAGGGCCGGCAAACTGATTGAAGACAGTTGTTTCCTGGCGGGATTGAGAAAAGTGGAAACTTTGGCAGATGGGCAGCCTCAGGAAGCGTGGCGCCCGAAACAGGTTTTTCATTTCCTGCAGGACCGTTATCATGAGCCCGATTTTGTAATAGATATTACCCCCGTAATGGAACGTAAGCTGGAAGCGATCAGGAGTTTCAGTTCACAGTTCCTGGCGCCGAAAGACCATGAGCCGCAAACCTATATTTCCGGTTCCGCCTTTTTTGACAGCGTTATTTACCGTGCGAAAATGCTGGGGAAGATGGTAGGAGTGGAGTATGCAGAAGGTTATACTTCCGCCAAAATGATCGGTATCCGGAGCTTTGCGGATGTGATCAGTGAGAATACCTGATTGGCTTTGCAAACGAACAGCAGTGGTTTAGCGGATACTTGGCGCATGCTTATGGCATGCAGCGAAAAAGGACATGACGTGGAGGAGAGGTGGACTTGATCCGGAAATATAGGCTGGGTAAGAGTTATAGAGGAAATTTATGTGTTCCGTTACACACTTAAAAGGAGTTGGGAGACAATGGCGAAAGTATTCGCTGTTGTCTCCCAATTCTTTTTTATCGGTTGAAAATCAACTATAAAGTGTGTGTGAAGGCGGATGAATCGGAGCGAGTATCCGCTGAGAAATTTAAGGGGGGTGGAGCGCAACCCGGCTGCATCATTATTTGCCGGCATATAAAAGCCCGACCCCACTTTTGGGGTGTTTTCAGAAACGGTCAATGGGACCCGCTAAACACTAAATGAACAGATCTCGTGTAGCGTCAAATTCATCGTGTTTAATGATGCTGTTTTTAATAAACGGGATCAAAGCAAGTCCAATCGTAATAACCACCAGTAAAAAGTATTTTTTCTTCATTTCCATGCTAATTTGATTAAAAAGTCCATCTATATAACTAAATAACGTGCCAAAATGTTACAGAAATAGCATAAAAATGTTAAGCCTGGAATATTTTTTTTGATTATATAGGCGCCGCTCCCCGTTAGTTGTGTAACCGCAGTAAAAAACGATATATATAGAGAAAGTCAATACCACATTTTTAAAATCTATTTGATTAATAATGAATGTAATGTGATCTTTGCGCCGTCAAAGAATAAAATCATTAGTCTGTAAATCAAAAAGAGAATTAGTTATTATGAAAAATGTTATCTTATCCGTAGGGTCAGAGTTTCCCGAATTCAAAAAAACGGCTGTAGTATCTATTGAAAAAGGTAAAGAATTTTATGAGCTGTCTTCAGAAGAACTGAAAAACTCCGGCAAATGGATGGTGATGTTCTGGTGGCCTAAAGACTTTACTTTTGTATGTCCTACTGAAATCGCTGAATTTAACAAACATGCACAGGATTTTGCTGATCGTGATGCGGTGTTGATCGGTGCTTCTACTGACAGTGAGTTTGTACATGCTGCATGGAGAAGAGATCATGAAGACCTGCGCGGACTGCAGTTCCCTATGCTGGCTGATACTTCCAAATCCCTGGCTACCGAGCTGGGTATCCTGGAAGCTAATGAAAAAGTGGCTTACCGTGCTACTTATATTGTAGATCCCCAGGGTATTGTACGTTGGGTTTCCCTGTACGACCTGTCTGTAGGCCGTAGTGTGAAAGAGGTACTGCGTGTGCTGGATGCACTGCAAACAGATGAGCTGTGCCCTTGCAACTGGACTAAGGGTGAAGCTACACTGTCTGTTTAATTAATCAAGTCATTTACTGTTTTATTACGGGAGAAGCAGTCCTGAAGGGATGGCTTCTCCCGTTAATGAAATGAATAGATAAAAAAATTACATATTATGTTTGCAACAACAAATCAGGATACGGCTGTACAGTTACTGGAGGCGGTGGGATTAACGGCTGATGCGGTGTCCGGTAAACTGCAATCCCTGGTGAATGTGGATGCACGTTACCTGAAGGATCTGAAGATCAATGTAGCCAATTCACTGGCGGCGCCTACGCTGCAGAAAAAGGAGGCATATATGATCGGGCTGGCCGTAGCGGTGAATGAGAAGCATGCGGGGCTGCAGGCATCGTTTGAGAAGCTGGCAGTACAGGAAGGGGCAACAGCCAAGGAGATTGCAGAGGTGATCAGTTGTACTTCCCTCATGAGTGCCAATAACGTGTTTTATCGTTTCAGGCATTTTGTGAACAAGGAATTTTACACCAACACCCCGGCAGGTATCCGGATGAGCATTATGGCGAACCCGGTGCTAGGGAAAGAGTTTTTCGAGTTGCTGAGCCTGGTGGTTTCTGCGCTGAATGGTTGTGAAATGTGCGTTACTTCCCATGAAGAGGCGTTACTGAAACACGGAACAGATCAGCAAAGGGTATTGGAGTCGGTAAGATTGGGAGCAGTTTTGCGTAGCCTGATCGTGCTGTTGTAAAAAAAAATCTGGCAAAAGACAGATGGAAATCTGCCATATAATTATTTGGTTATCAATCTTTTGCATTGTGTTCACATCTTGAGGGAGCCCTTTTTAAGGGTGGCTTTTATGCATTTGTGAATAAATTCATTTAATAATATTTGCAAAATCCACAAAAAAATTGGACTTTTGCATTCCTAAATTTTTAGATCATGGCAAGAGTATGTCAGGTGACAGGAAAGAAGCCGATTACAGGTCACCATGTTTCCTTCTCCAACATTAAGACAAACAGAAGGTTTCTTCCTAACCTGCAAAAGAAACGTTTTTTCCTGGCAGAAGAAGACAAATGGATATCATTGAAAGTATCTGCTGACGGTTTGAGAACCATCAACAAGAGAGGTTTGTATGCAGTTGTGAAGGAATTGCGTGCAGCTGGTCAGGAAATCTAATTCTAAGACTCACTTAATTTGTAATACACAATGGCAAAAAAAGGTAATAGAGTGCAGGTAATTCTGGAGTGTACAGAGCACAAAGCTTCTGGTCAGCCCGGAACTTCCCGTTACATCTCTAACAAGAATAAGAAAAATACTCCTGAGCGTCTGGAGTTGAAGAAGTACAATCCTATTTTAAGGAAAGTGACTGTACACAAAGAAATCAAATAATAATTGTTGATGGTGAATGGCTGTATCAGTATACTGCCAATAGCCATTAGACCATAAAAACAATAGAATACCATGGCAAAAGTAGCTTCAAAGAACGCGAAAGTAAAAGATGCTAAAGCAGCAGCTGAATCAAAGGTATGGACCAAGGTGATCAGGGCAGTACGCTCTCCTAAAACCGGTGCATACACCTTTAAGGAAGCTATCGTGCACAAGGATAAGATCCAGGAGCACATGAACCAAAAGTAATTCGGCTTTACTAATAATACTGAAAGGCTGTCCTGATAAAGGACAGCTTTTTGCGTTTAGCGCGGATTTACGCGGATTTTGTCTGACTCAGGATTTTGATGATTTCGCTGATTACGCTGATTTTATTCTTTTTGATTTTACAGATTGGGGGAGATATAAGCGATTATACGCATGCATATTTTTTATATATCCTGAGTATATTATTATATTTCTAAAAATCCCTTAAAATCCCTTAAATAAAATCAGCGTAATCAGCGAAATTATCAAAATCCTGAGTCAGACAAAATCCGCGTAAATCCGCTAAAAGATGTATTTTAGCACCCTATTGCAAATGCTGTCACGGATAACTCAAAAAACGGAACATACCGGACCCAATTAATCTAAATTATGAGCTTTTTCAATAAACTATTTTCCAGGGAGAAGAAGGAGAATCTGGACCAGGGATTACAAAAAACCAAAGAGAGCTTCCTGAGTAAAATAGGACGCGCCATTGCAGGAAAATCTACCGTAGATACTGAAGTATTGGATAACCTGGAGGATGCCCTTGTTTCCGCTGATGTTGGGGTAGATACCACGGTAAAAATCATTGACCGGATAGAGCAACGGGTGGCTAAAGACAAATACCTGGGAACCAGTGAGTTAAACAGGATGTTGCAGGAAGAAATTGCAGCCTTGCTGGTAGATGCGCCCGATAGCGGTTTCCGGGATTTTGACATACCGGAAGGCAAAAAGCCTTACGTGATCATGGTGGTAGGCGTAAACGGGGTAGGTAAAACCACTACTATTGGTAAGCTGGCCTACAACTTCAAGAAAGCGGGCAAATCAGTAATGCTTGGCGCAGCAGATACTTTCCGTGCAGCAGCGGTAGATCAGCTCACTATCTGGAGCGAAAGAGTGGGAGTGCCTATAGTAAAGCAACAGATGGGATCTGACCCCGGTGCGGTAGCTTTTGATACCGTACAGAGCGGCGCCGCCAGGGAAGTGGATGTAATTATTATAGACACCGCCGGCCGTTTACATAACAAACTTCACCTGATGGATGAACTCGGCAAGATCAAACGGGTAATGAAGAAGGTGATCCCGGATGCACCGCATGAGGTACTGCTGGTACTGGATGGTTCTACCGGGCAGAATGCGCTGGAGCAGGCCAAACAGTTTACCGCCACTACTGAGGTAACGGCCCTGGCAATCACCAAACTGGATGGTACAGCGAAGGGCGGGGTAGTGCTTGCCATTGCCAACCAGTTTAAAATACCGGTAAAATACATCGGTATAGGAGAGAAAATGGAAGACCTGCAGGTATTTAATAAAGAATCTTTCGTAGAATCACTGTTTAGCGTAAATTCCTGATTTTGTTGTTATTGTGAAGCTTATTTATCAATTAGCGCAAACTTTATTTAATATTTTACTTTAGGTAAAAACAATCGGGCTCCAACAGGAGCCCGGCTCATTTTTTGATTAACATTAAAGCGCTTCGTTTGTAGTTATAAAATAACACCGCATTTATTACATTTGAATAATTGTTCCCTTTTTGTACCCTTTTAACAATTCGTAAGTATGATAATACAGCACATAGATCGAGTTGAAGATATTACACCAGCGGAATTCAAGAAAAATTACTACCATCCACGTAAACCTGTAATTATCCCGGCATCAGCACTTAGCCAACACTGGCCGGCCTACAACAAGTGGACATGGGATTATTTCAAATCAATAGTCGGGCACAAGACGGTTGGGGTATACAATAATGAGCGCGCCAACGAAAATACCCTTGTAAACGGAGCAGATGATTACATTACTTTCGGGGCATACCTCGATATGATACAGCAGGGACCGGTGGCGCTCCGGATTTTCCTGTTTAACATTTTTCAGCATGCCCCCCAGCTGGTGGAAGATTTCACTTTCCCGGATGAACTGGCTTCCGGATTCCTGAAAAAATTTCCCATGTTGTTTGTGGGTGGCGCGGGATCTGTAGCGCATATGCACTATGACATAGATCTTTCGCATATTTTCCATACCCAGTTCATTGGCCGCAAAAGGGTATTGTTGCTGGAGAATAACCAGTCGCCCCTCATTTACCGGATGCCTTTTACCGTAGAAAGCGCCGCCAATTTCGTGAACTGGAACGAGCAGCTGGACCAGGAACAGTTCCCGGCGCTGAAACATGCAAAGGGATACACTGCCGTGCTCAACCATGGCGATACCATGTTTATGCCGGCTGGCTACTGGCATCATATGGAGTACCTGGATGGCGGTTTTGCCATGAGCCTGCGCGCACTGGATCCTTCTTTCATCAACAAACTCAACGGTCTTTACCACCTTGTGGGCCTGCGGGGAATGAACAATCTTATGATCAAGATGGCGCCTAAATGGTGGTACCATTATAAAAGACAGAAAGCCCGCGAACGTGCCGAGAAGGCCATGCAGATGCTGGGCTGACCTGGTTCCAATGTTATGCTAAGTAACTAGTCAACAGTTACTTAGCATTAATTTCTGATTGTCAAATCTTTTTTCTACCTTTGCACCTTCCTTAACCCCCACTAAGACTCAAGTCACATACAGTAAGTCTGCTGTTACATTCAATCAGTGTCTGTGTGTCTTCGTGGCGGTAGCGGTTCAGCAATAATTGACCGCTTGTTTAAAACATTCGCGCTTGAAGACAAAAACTTTAAAGAAAGACAAGGTTAATATTATTACGCTTGGTTGTTCCAAGAACATGGTGGATTCAGAGGTGCTGAGCGGACAGCTCAAAGCTAATGAAATCGATGTGGTGCATGAAAGTGCAAAACGCGACCACAACATTGTTGTAGTGAACACCTGCGGATTTATTGACAAGGCCAAAGAAGAATCGATTAACACCATCCTGGAGCAGGTAGAGCTGAAGCAACGCGGTAAACTGGATAAGGTGTATGTAACGGGTTGTTTGAGTGAGCGCTACCGGGGCGACCTGGAATCAGAGATAGCAGGAGTAGACGCCTGGTTCGGCACCATGGAACTGCCCCTGATCCTGAAAAAGTTTGACGCAGATTATAAAGCAGAACTGATTGGAGAAAGATTACTGAGTACCCCTTCTCATTATGCTTACCTGAAAATAGCAGAAGGTTGTAACCGTACCTGTTCTTTTTGTGCCATCCCGCTGATGCGGGGAGGACATGTTTCCAAACCTATCGAGGAACTGGTAACAGAGGCACAGAAGCTGGTTAAATCAGGTGTAAAGGAAATCATGCTCATTGCGCAGGAACTGACCTACTATGGCCTGGACCTGTATAAGCAGCGCCGTTTGGGCGACCTGATGCGGGCGCTGGCCGGAGTGGAAGGACTGCAATGGATCCGCCTTCACTACGCTTATCCAACCAAGTTCCCGATGGAGATCCTGGATGTGATGAACGAGTTCCCGAATATCTGCAAATACATCGATATGCCGCTGCAACATGCTTCCAATGCCATGTTGAAGGCAATGAAACGCCAGATCACCCGGGAGGAGATTGAGCAGCTGGTACACGACATCCGTGCGAAAGTACCTGGTATCTGTTTACGTACCACGCTCATTGCCGGTTTCCCCGGTGAAACGGAAGACGATGTGGAAGAATTGAAAGGGTTCCTGGAAAGAATGCGTTTCGACCGGGTAGGAGTATTTACTTACAGCCATGAAGAAGGCACCAGTGCCTACGAGCTGGAAGATAATATCCCTGCAGAGGAAAAGGAGAGAAGAGCGCAGGAAATTATGGAAGTACAGCAGGAAATCTCCCTGGAAAAAAACCAGGAAAAAGTAGGGAAGATCTTTAAAGTAATAGTAGATAAAAAAGAGGCAGGCAGATACCTTGCCCGTACCGAGTTTGATTCGGTGGAAGTAGATAATGAGGTGATCATAGACACCAACAAACGCCTGAAACCGGGAGATTTTGTGGAAGTACGTATCACCAAAGCGTTTGACTACGACCTCGAAGGAGAACTGGTAGCTAACAGTTAATGACTGAAGCCATCAACACAGCCGATAGCTAACCGCTAAAAGCTGAAAATAATATTTCTAACAGCTGATAGCTAACTGCTAAAGGCTATATCCACAGCTCCCGACGGAGCTTGATTAATGCAAATCAATGACTACATTTGAATCACTGGGCTTACAAGAGCCTATTTTAAAGGGAATTACGGACCTGGGCTTCGTTTCCCCAACTCCCATCCAGGAACAGGCAATACCAGTATTGTTAGGAGGCGACCGCGATTTCGTAGGTCTTGCCCAGACGGGCACCGGTAAAACTGCCGCATTTGGCCTGCCACTGTTGCAGCAACTGGATCTGAAAATAAATAAACCACAGGGGCTGATCTTATGCCCTACCCGTGAACTCTGTTTGCAGATCACCAACGATCTGAAAAACTTCAGCAAATACCTGGGCGATGTAAGCATCGTAGCGGTATATGGCGGTTCCAGCATTGTTCAGCAGCTGCGTGAACTGAAAAGAGGAGTACACATCGTAGTGGCTACTCCCGGCCGTTTACTGGATATCATTGACCGTGGCGCGGTTAACTTTGAAAACGTGCGCTACGCGGTACTGGATGAAGCAGATGAAATGCTGAACATGGGATTCCAGGAAGATATCAACAGTATCCTGTCCAACACACCTGAAGGTAAAACCACCTGGTTGTTTTCTGCTACCATGCCGCAGGAAGTTCGCCGTATCGCCAAGAAATACATGGAAGATCCGTTTGAACTGACCGTAGGCAGCAAAAACAGCGGTAACGTTAATATTGAGCACGAATACTATGTAGTGCGCCCACGCGATAAATACGCGGCCCTCAAACGTATCGTGGATTTCAACCCTGAAATTTTTGGTATCATCTTTACCCGTACCAAAATTGAATCACAGGAAATTGCCGAATCACTGATCAAGGACGGTTACAATGCAGACGCCCTGCATGGCGACCTGACCCAGCAACAGCGTGATAAGGTAATGAAACGCTTCCGCGAAAGAGCGTTGCAGGTACTGGTAGCAACCGACGTAGCTGCACGCGGTATTGACGTGGACAACGTAACGCACGTAATCAATTACGACCTGCCGGACGACGTGGAAAATTACACCCACAGAAGCGGCCGTACAGGAAGGGCCGGTAAATCAGGTATCTCTATTGCTGTGATCAGCAGTCGCGATATCGGGAAGATCCGCCAGATTGAACGTGTGATCCAGAAGAAATTTGTAAAAGCTGAAGTACCGGATGGTTTCGCAGTTTGTGAAAAACAACTGTTTGGCCTGGTACATAAGGTACATAACGTGGTAGTAAACGAAGAACAGATTGAACCTTATATGGAGCGCATCAACGAAGAGTTTGCATCCATGACCAAGGAAGACCTGATCAAACGTTTTGCTTCCCTCGAATTCAACCAGTTCCTGGAATACTACCAGGATGCGCCGGATCTGAACGCGAAAGACGACAGACGCGGTACATTCGGGGAAGACAGGGGACCGCGCAGAAGCGATGGCAAGTTCACCCGTTTGTTCATCAACCTGGGCTCTGTAGACGATTTCAACCGCGGCGATATGCTCCGTTACCTGTGTGATAATACCGGTTTACGTGGCAATAAAATTGGCCGTATCGATCTGAAAGGGGTTTATTCCTTCTTTGAAGTAGAGAACGATGAGCTGGCGAAAGTAACTGAAGCCTTCAAGAAAGTGGAATACAATGGCCGCAGTGTGAGGATTGAAATGTCACAGGATGGCGACAGACGTCCACGTTCCGGTGGCGATTACGGTCCGCGTAAAAGAAGCTGGAGCTCTGAAGGCGGCCGCCCGGGCGGTAGCCGCAACGGTGGCGACAGGCGCGAGTCTTTCGGCAGTGGTGGCAAACCCCCGTTCCGTAAAAAGTACTAATCCGCATATCAGAATAGCGATATAAATGAAAAAGGTGTCCACAGGGCACCTTTTTTGTTTTCATGAAAATATCTGTTTCATCCTGACTGTCATTTTCCCAAAAATTAAACTATCTTGTTAATTAAGACACCCAATTCACACGTTACTATGAACGGAGATACAAATCGCGCTTTACAGTATGTAGAACCATTTACCCTGTTTTCTTCCAGTGATATTACCCTTTTCCAGGCGGGCTCACACTACCGGCTATACGAAAAGTTCGGGGCGCATGCCACAGAAGTGGAAGGCGCCAGCGGAACCTACTTTGCCGTTTGGGCGCCGGATGCCGCATTTGTGGCCGTAATGGGTGATTTTAACGGGTGGGATCATTACAGCCATACCCTTTACCCGAGGTGGGACAGCTCCGGTATCTGGGAAGGCTTTGTGCCTGGGGTGAAACCTGGCGCCCTCTATAAATATTTTATCCGTTCCAACAGCGGTGAAGAGCTGATAAAAGGAGACCCATACGCCAATCACTGGGAGGTGCGCCCAAAAACCGCTTCCATAGTATACCCGCTGGATTATGAATGGGATGATAAGAAATGGATGGATAACCGCCGGAACAACAATGCATTGGACCGTCCTTTTGCCGTATACGAGGTGCACCTGGGCTCCTGGCGCCGTCCGGATCCTGCTGATGCCGAGCGGGTGTATTCTTACCAGGAAATAGCCGAAATGCTGGTGCCGTATGTGAAGGAAATGGGCTTTACCCATGTGGAGATGATGCCCGTAATGGAGCATCCCTTTGATGGCTCCTGGGGCTACCAGATCACCGGGTACTTTGCGCCTACTTCCAGGCATGGCACGCCGCAGGATTTTATGGAAATGGTGGAAGCATTCCACCTGGCCGGTATAGGCGTAATACTGGATTGGGTACCTTCACATTTCCCGTATGATGCGCATGGATTATTCCGGTTCGACGGATCGCATGCATATGAGTATGCGGATATGCGTAAAGGTTATCATCCCGACTGGAACAGCTATATTTTTAACTATGCAAGAAATGAAGTGCGGTCGTTTTTGCTGAGCAATGCCATTTTCTGGTTCGACCGGTTTCATGTAGACGGCATCCGTGTGGACGCCGTAGCTTCCATGATACACCTGGATTATTCCAGGGAAAGAGGGGCCTGGGAGCCAAACGAAGTGGGAGGCAATGAGAACCTGGAAGCCATCAGTTTCCTGAAGAAACTGAATGAAACGGTATATGCGCTGTTCCCTGATGTACAAACCATTGCAGAGGATTCCACCTCGCATTACGGGGTATCAAGGCCCACCTTTATGGGAGGATTGGGTTTTGGAATGAAATGGATGATGGGATGGATGAATGATACCATTGATTATTTCAAAAGGGACCCCATTCACCGGAAATGGTACCAGAACGATCTGACCTTCAGCATGGTATATGCTTTCGGGGAAAATTTCATGTTGCCGCTGAGCCATGACGAAGTAGTGCATGGGAAATCGCCCATGCTGTATAAAATGCCCGGCGACGACTGGCAGAAGTTTGCCAATCTCCGTTTGCTGTACAGCTATATGTATACCCATCCCGGTACCAAGCTTTTGTTTATGGGAGATGAATTTGGGCAAACGTCTGAATGGAATTACCGTGGAGAGCTCGACTGGCACCTGATGCAGCATGCCACTCACCAGGGCCTGAAAGCGTTTGTAAAGGATATCAACGGATTTTATGCCCGTTCCACCGCTTTGTATGAGCAACAGTTTGATCCCGCGGGGTTTGAATGGATCACGGTGAATGATTATGACAACTGTGTACTGGCTTATACGCGGAAAGGAAAGGCAACAGACGACATCCTGCTGGTAGTGCTGAACATGACCCCGGTAGTGCGTGAGAACTACCTCATTGGGCTTCCGGTAGCAGGGGAATGGGAAGAAGTATTGAACAGTGATGCACCGGAGTATTATGGCAGCGGGGTGCTGAATACGGGCGTAATAAGGACCACCAAACAGATATATAACGGCAGGGACTATACGATTTCTTTGCGCCTGCCTCCTTTGGGTGCAACGATACTCAGATTTACGCGGAGATTGTAGAGAAGGTTGTCTGACTCAGGATTATGATGATTATGCTGATTTTTTCTTTAAGATTTTATAAAGGATTTTGGGAGATTTAGTAAGATCATTTGACTGAATTTTAAAAATATTCCGGGAGATAACAGGGTGATATTTTCACTGTTATCTCCCGGATTTTTTTATAGAGAATGAAATCAAAATAATCAGTGTTTCAGGACAAACGGGTGGATTAGTACTTGTAGCAAAGGCGCCTGGGCACAGGATTACAGGGATTTATTTTTCAGGGGATTTTGTCAATTTGTTTGACTTAATTTTTAAAAAAAATGCCGGGAGACAGCAGGAAAATATTACCCTGTTATCTCCTGGTATCTTTTATATTATTAGGATGATTCTCATTGAACACGTTATCTTTTTTAAAGATGCTATTTTCTTTCATCTTTATAAAACACAAAGAATAAATCCTTTATAAAAGGATAAGGAAAAAATCAGCGTAATCAGCGTAATCATTATAATCCTGAGTCAGACAATCTTCGCTACAATCTTCGCACAGGGTTAAACTTTTCTTTATTTCCATCGTCTATAAGCTGTCTGATCCCTTTTGCAATAACCATTGGTGGTGGTACGTTTTATGTGATGTCGGTATTTCAACCAGATCAATTCGTCCATATTTTTATTTAGTTACATAAAACCGTTCTTTTTATGAAAAACGTTCTCCGCAAGCCGGGGCCTGGTTTAGTGATGGCGATGTTGGCTGCTGTTACATTAGTGGTATCCTGTAAGAAGGAAAGTTCCACTTCTACCACGCCTGTTCCGGACAATAAGCAAAAAGTAAGTCTTTATTTATCAGATGATCCGGGGTACTTCGATAAAGTATTACTGGATATCCGCAGTGTGGAAGTATTGGTAGATACCTGCGGCAAAACAGATGATGATAACTGGCCGGACAGGGACCGTTGCTGGTGGGATGAAGACCGCCACGACCGGAACAGTGGTAAAGACACCTGCCAGTTGTGGGATTCACTGGATATTAAACCAGGTGTTTATGACCTGCTGACTTTAAGGAACGGTGCCGATACGTTGCTGGCTGGCGGTATAGTGGCGAAAGGAACCATGGAACGTATCCGTATTACTATCGGCGACCAGAATTCCCTGGTAAAAGATGGTGTTACCTATCCTGTAAAATCGATCGCAGGGCAATCCAAGATCATTGTAAGGGTGCGTCATAACGAATGGGATGAACTGAGTGCAGACAACCTGCAGTTGTGGCTGGACTTTGATGTACAGCGCTCCATCATCAGAACATGGAATGGAAAATTCATCCTCAAACCATACATTAATGTATTCACCATTCTCAAAATGGGCAGCATTTCCGGTAAGGTAACACCATGGGACGCCTACCCTGTGATCTCCATTTATAACAGCAGTAGCGATACATTATACGCACTACCGTGGAGAAGCGGTGAGTACAAGGTACGTGGGCTGAAAGTTGGCAACGACTGGAACGTTTTTGTGAACGCCTCCAACGGTTACAAGGATACCACCGTTACCAATGTGAAAGTAGAGCGGGGCAAGGATACGCGGATCGGCAATATACAGCTGCATAAGTAAATGGGTCGCCTTCGGCGACTATGGCAGATTTTGTCTGCCGCGGATTTTGTCTGACTCAGGATTACGCTGATTATACTGATTACTTTGAGTTAACTTTTTGGATTATAAATGATTCGGGGAGAGAGAAGCGGGTGATCCGTTTTTTATCTCCCTGATTTTTTTATTCATCCAAAAATATAATCAGCGTAATCAGTGTTCCAGTACAAAATCCGTGGTGGGTTATTTGCTTTTATCTCTCATTATTTTATTAATCATTCAAAATTCCAAAAATAAAAATCGAGGTAATCAGTATAATCAGTTTAATCCTGAGTCAGACAAAATCCGCGTTAGGCTATTCGCTTTTATCTCTCATTTAATCATTCAAATCCAAAAAATAAAATCCAGGTAATCAGTATAATCAGCGTAATCCTGAGTCAGACAAAATCCGCGTCAGACAAAATCCGCCTTAAATATTTAACTTGCAACAAAGTACTATCTATGAGAAGAATACTGTTTTTATGCCTGTTGCTGTTGCTGGCATGGAGCAATGGAATGGCCCAGGCAAAAATAAACCAACGTGATGCACAAAACCGTAAGCAGGGGCGCTGGGTAGAAGAAGTAGGAGAGCTACGGGGCGAGCCTGGCTACACCTGGGAAGGTGTTTACAAAAATGGCCGTAAGGAGGGCGTATGGAAAAAAACTTCTGCCATTGGTAACCTGCTGGCGGAGGAAACCTATAAGAACAATGTGCTGGACGGGTATTGCAAATATTATTTCCCCAACGGGAAACCCAGTGAGGAAGGGGCCTTCCTGGCTACGGAAATTGAGGGGCAGCGGGATACGATCATGATCATTGACCCGGTAACCAACGCTGAAACCCCTACGGAGATTGTAAGACAGGGGAATTCCGTTCGTAATGGAGTATGGAAGTTATATGATGAGGAAACGGGAAAGATGGTAAAAGAATATTACAAGCGGGGTGAAACCGTAACGGCAGATGAGTTGGGCGATAGCACAGAAACGGCCGCTCCGGCCGCAAAGAAGGCGCCATTGCAGCTGCCGCACGAAAATGCCGGCAAGCACAAAAAGAAGGGCTGATCAAAATGAACAGGAATAAGGCTAAAATGAACAAAAAGATTTTGTCCGTTTTAGCTTTTTTTATGTAATTTCATTAAAGGATGTGATTTATAGAACCCGTAAGTCACCAATAATTTTTTATTGCAGAATCCTTTTAACTTGTTTGTATGAAAAGCCTAAGTATCAACCACACAGAAAATCCTCAGGAACTACACGGAATAGAATATACGACCGATAAGATGGAGATCCTTTTCAGAGCTGTTTTTATCTTCCTGGTGTTTTGCGCATTGACATCTATTTTCTTTCTGTCTATTTTTTATTGAGCATAAACAATATTTGAAAAGGCTCAAGGATGAGTGTTCATCTTTTGGCCTTTACGTTTTTGCTTTTGCCTGGATGATGTTCTTTCTTTCATAGGGAGGCAAATGCTGAAGCCTGTCAGGCCTCTTACCACCTGGTGGATACTATCTCCATACAATCATCATCAAAGTCTTTCCTGAGATGAAGCACCACATACATCTCCACAAATCATCATCGAAATTCTTTCCTGAAATGAAGCCCCACATACATCTCCACACAAATCATCATCAAAGTCTTTCCTGAAATGAAGCCCACATACATCTCCACAAATCATCATCAAAGTCTCTCCTGAGATGAGCCCCACATACATCTCCACAAATCATCATCAAAGTCTTTCCTGAGATGAAGCACATACCCATACTCCATAAGAAGTAGCAAAGCCATTACGGCGGCATTCCGCCCCGAACGTAAATTTGCTAAATTGATTTTCTATGATGTAACCCTTATTCAAAAAGGATCTGCCGGCTTTTTACCGTTGTAATTGCTTTATGAATCCTTAATTCAATGTTAAGGAGTTATTCATTTTGTTCATTCTGCATTTACACCGGCTCAACATTTTGTACAATGATATTTAGCATCTAATTTTATATTTCTAAAGTTGGCATAGGTTATGAAACCGGCGCGAGATCTCTATCTGAAGTGCCTTTTTTTCTTCTCACCACTTTAGCTGCTATTTTTACTTCATCGATATTTCTTCAAAGTTTCTTGGTACTACGAAAGATACCGTATTATCTGCCTGCAGGTTTTCTGGCCGTAAGGTAATGGTCTGCCCGTCTACCAATAAGGTAGTGGGTTTGAATGGCAGGCCATGGATAATGATCCTATGATTTTTATAGGATGTTTCGTAGTTGATATAGAATTGTTTTTTGAGATAAAACTGTTGTGCTGAAGAACGTTGCTTGAAGCGGATCACGTTATATTGCCCGTTCTTATAACCGTAGTGGTCGCCGGCATCTTCATACAATACGCTTTTTACTTCTTCTTCCCCGAAGTAAACATGCAGCAGCATCTCCGTAACCGGTGTTTGCTGGGTATACTGCATTTCCGGGTATTCCGGTAATACGGCGCCTGCTTTTACAAACAGCGGCATTTCATCCAGGGGCGTTTTTACCTTTATTTCTTTGGCGCCGGTGTATTTCTGGTCGTTCCAGAAATAATACCAGTTACCGGCAGGCAGGTATACGCCTTTTTCCTGCATTCCTTTTTCGCTTACATGGCTGATGAGCAGCGAATCGCCGAACATAAATTCGTGCGAGCAGTTGTGCGTAGCCGGATCCGCCTGCGCAACAAAAGCCAGCGGGCGCAGCATGGGCGTGCCCTGTGAGGCGTATTGCCAGAAGGTAGTATACAGGTAAGGGAGCAGCTTATATCTTAATGTAATAAATTTAGTCACTACTTTTTCGTACTCTGCGCCAAAGCTCCAGGGCTCCTGGTTAAAGCCTGTTTCATTGCTGGCAGAGTGAGTGCGCATGAGCGGGTGGAAAACAGCCAGCTGTATCCAGCGGGTGTACAATTCCCCGTCGGGCTCGCCGATAAAACCACCGATATCACTACCGGTGAAAGATATCCCCGAAACGGATAAACGCTGGCATTGCACGCTGGCCAGCCACAAATGCTCCCAGCTGGAAACGTTATCGCCGGTCCATACAGAAGACCAGCGTTGGGCGCCGGCATAGCAGGAACGGGTGATGAGGAAGGAGCGGTTGGGCATCAGGTATTTTTTCATACCGGCTGCGGTAGCCTTGCTCATAAGGTGACCGTATACGTTATGCGCTTTACGGTGACTAACCTCTTCGCCATCATAATCGTGGCGTACATCTTCCGGGAAGGAGCCCATTTCAAACACAGCGGGTTCGTTCATATCGTTCCAAACGCCGCGCACGCCAATTTCGGCCAGGCTTTTGAAAAGGCTGCTCCACCATTCCCTTACTTCGGGATTGGTATAATCGGGGAACACGCATTTGCCCGGCCACACATCTCCTTCCATGAGCGCGCCGTCGGCACGTTTACAGAAATAGTTGTTTTTGATGCCTTCCTGGTATACAGCGTAATCGGTATCCACCTTAATGCCGGGATCGATGATCACTACTATCTTGAACCCTTGCGCGGCCAGGTCTTTGATCAGTCCTGCCGGATCAGGGAACCATTCCTTATTCCAGGTAAAGCAGCGGAAGCCGTCCATATAGTCAATATCCAGGTAAATAACATCGCAGGGAATTTTCCGTGTCCGGAATTCTTTTGCAATCTCCCTCACGCGGGTATCCGGGTAGTAGCTCCAGCGGCACTGGTGGTAGCCCAATGCCCACAAGGGGGGCAGTTCAGGGGTACCTGTAATTTTTGTATAGGATTCGGCCACTTCCAGCAGGTCGGGGCCATAAATAAAGTAATAATTCATTTCTCCGCCCCGGGCCCAGAAACTGCAGGCGTCTTCCCTTTCCTTGCCAAAATCGAAGATGGTACGGAAGGTATTATCGAAGAAAATGCCATAGCCTATGCCATGATGCAGGCCGTAATAAAAGGGGATATTCCGGTACAGCGGATCTGTATCTTTCTGGTAACCATAGGCATCCGTTCCGTAGTTCTCCAACCGTTTACCACGGAGGTTCAGTTCAGTAGGCTTATCACCCAGCCCGTAAAAGCATTCCCCTTCCTGTACTAACTTGCTGCAATACTGGATCTTACCACCTTTGAGCAGGTAGTGCTGCCAGTGATAACCCATTTCATCCTGGTTAATCACTTTGCCTTCCTTGTCTGAAATAGTGATGCGGAGGTTATCGCGTGCAATAAATACTTTCAGTTCATCTGTATAGATCTCAAAAGTTTCTTCCCACTCCTTAATTCCGAATGAGATGGGCGATTCTTCCAGCGTATCACTGGTAGCATAGGAAAAATCCCTTTGAAAAGTGCCTTCAGCAGCGTATCTGAAGCGGATGATCTTATCGGCGATCACTCTTATTTCGAGAATCGTTTCTGTAGTATAAAAACAAAAATAATTTCCTTCTTTTTTCCATTCCCTGATCCCATCAGGATAATGTTTGGCGCCGTATTTACTGGACGAGGTTTCAACTTGCATAATCTCTTTTTCTGGATGCGCGGTAATCTGTTACCGAGGTCTTAAATTACATAAAAAAATCAGAGTAGTGATAGTCCTTTTGCGTTAGATGCTACTTTTCCGGCGTTTACCCTGTAAATTGGCAGCTTTGCAAAAAATCCCGGCAAGTAAATGAATTACTTATTAACTTCATATCAATAAATTTACTTTTTGCTTTAACCTATTTTAGTGGGTGCACCTTTCCAGGAGCACCTTTTTATTGGCGGTGGCTTGTAAGGCAGTTGGGATCAATGGTTTGCAAGTTCCCCGATATCTTTCCCCGCCACATACGCCTTAGTGCCCTTTCTTGCTTTTGCGGCCACATTGAATCCTTTCCCGATCGTTTTCCAGTGATGTCCGCCATCTGTTGAAATATCCGTACCGGAAGTGCCGGTGGCGATAAGCAGCTGCGGGTTGATCCAGGCTACACAGGAGCGGTATCCGCCCGGAGGAGTGGCGGGTGCCTTCCAGTTGCGGCCTCCATCGGAAGTAAGCATGCAATTGCCTTTCCGGGCGGTATCCTGCTTATAGTCGCCCCCTACTGCAATACCGTTGGCGGCATCGCGGAACGCGATGGAAAATACGCCGGTGGTGCTGCTACCCTGCACCAGCGGGATCGTATATGCCTGCCCGTTATCACCACTTTTAAAGAGGCGCGCTACCTGGCCACCGGTGGCAAAGTAAACATTATTTTCCGGAAGCAGTACCAGGCTGGTGCCGCTGGCGGCAAAGATAGCTTCCCCTTCCGCTGCACGGGGCAAAGCAGCAACAGGATCGGCTTTCCAGCTAAGGCCGCCGTTATGTGTCCGAATGACAATAAATCTTCCTTCTATAGGATCGCCGATGGCAATGCCCTCCTGTTCGTTAAAGAACTGCATGGCATCAAAGAAAATACCCGGCCTGTTATCATAGAATACCTGTTTCCAGGAATCGCCTCCGTCTTCCGTTAAAAAAATCAGCGCCGGTGCGCCGGCATTTAATACAATGGCTTTGCGGTCGTTAAAGGCATACAGCGAGCGCCAGTCACAGCTGTCGCAGCCGCTTACGGTAACCCATTTCCAGTGCTTACCGCCATCAGTGCTGTTGCCTACCCGGCCGCCGGTACCGGAAGCCCATACAATATCATCCGTTACTACGCTGAGGCCCCGTATACTTTGAACCGGAGTTGCCGTCAGGATGTTTATATGATAGCCGGCATTGGTCTCTTGGGCGGCAGCCGGTGTAAAGGCCCATATCAAAGCAAAGCATCCCCGCAGGAGCGGGCGCAGCAGGCAGGTGGTATAACGGGCAAAGCGCCATTGGCGGATGTTTAAGCCTGTCCGGCCGGATGTTGCGTTGGCTGTATTCATAAAGCATTTCATTTATTCCCAATCTGTTACCGGGAAGAAAATTACAAAATTGCTACAAAGTGTGACACAGATTTATATATTTGCAGATTACCTGACCTGCTTACTCAATAACAATATTCCAGTGCATCGACCGCATCGCTTAAAAATGTTTATCCTATGCTGTATTTGGGGACTATTCCCCGGAATGCTCCATGCACAGGACAAGCCATACATTTTTGACAGCTACAGCGTTAATGAGGGCCTTTCCCAAAGTACCGTATTTGATATTACCCGTGACGACCAGGGATTTATGTGGATTGCCACCCGCGATGGGATCAACCGCTTCGATGGTTATACCTTTAATGAGTACCGTTATAAACCAAGCTCGCTTTATAAGGCAGGGGAAGGGAAAGGGGAGCTGGTGGCCCGCGGCTCTACGGGCAACCGCGCCGTGATCAACCGTTTTGACCTGAAGGGATATAAAGGCTTTTCTTTTTATAAAGACAGTCGCTCCCAACTGCTGCTGGCCCATAACAACGGCATCAGCGTATACGATAAATACAAGAACAACTTCAGCAGGTTGTTTGAAGATACGACTACTGTAAATGCCGCAGAGCGCGATGCCAATGTGAAATTCGTGATCCTGGGAGAAGATACTGCCACCAATACGCTGTGGGTATGGCGCCCGATGAAAGGCATTTATGTGCTGGACAATACCACTTATGTTACCCGCCGTATTATCCTGTACCCGCCACAATTCCTGCAACGCGGTATACTGCCTTCTGTAGTCATGAAAGACGGGAACACCATCTGGATGAACGGGGACCAGGGCGAGCTGTTTTCCCTGAACACTAAAAACCTCCGCATCTCTACCTATTGTTTACCGGGCGTTGGCAGCAAACCGCTGTTGCGCAACCTGAATAAAGATTCGATGCTCATTATCAGCGCGGGGCATATTACGTTGTTCAACAAACAGCGCAATAAATTCAGCGACCTGGTTTTTGATATGAAAAATGAGAAAGGAGAACCGTTTATCCCGGCGGTGTCTGAGCTGGATCAATATGGTAATGTATGGATCGGCGGAAGCGACGGCGTGCTGATTTACAGTATTGCCCGGAATGAAATTATACGGCATATTGTGAGCTTTAATACATTTGAAACGCGCTCGTTCAACAATGTATCCTGGCTTTACCGCGATGTGGCTGATAATATGTGGGTAGGCACGGATGGCGATGGATTGAAAAAATATTCCCCGCATAAAAAAGTATTTAATCTTTACCGTTCTCCTTATATCACCCATAACATGGTGCAGGCAGTGTACAAACATGATGATGGTAAACTGTATGTGGGACTGATGCGGGATGGAATGAATATTTATGGAGATGGAGGGAAATTCCTGGAGCGCATTTCAAATGAATTATATCCCGGGAAGTTTCCCGGCAATGACCTGGGAGCTATTTGCAGGGAGAACGGGGATCAGCTATGGCTGCACTTTGCAGGTATGCATATCGGGTTGTTTAATGTACAAACCAAGTCCTTTATTGACCTTACGGGAAAAGTAACCGCGTTGGGCCTGCCTACACAGCCGGCGCCATTTCCTTTCCTGTTCAAACGTACCAACGGGCAGTTGTATTTTAATTACGGCGGTTACCTGCTGATGTTTGATGAAACAGAGAGGGGACATGAAGCGGCAGTAGTGCATCATTTTAAAGAGGAGCTGCTGACTGCTTTCTACGAAGACTATATGGGTAACCAGTACGTGGGCACAAAATCGGCGCTGTATGTAAAACGGGTGGCCGACTCCCGCTGGAAAAGCGTATTCATTCCATCCGGTACCACCGTTAAATCCATCAATAAAAATGCACACAAGGAGTTGCTGGTGGCTACCAATAAAGGACTATTCATCCTGGATGATGCAGGTCGCATTAAGAAGCACTACAACAGTTATGATAATCCCAAGCTGATCAACGACTACATGTACGGCGTACTGCTGGATGATAAAGACCGGATCTGGGTAAGCCACAATAAGGGATTATCGCAGATCAACCCGCTAACAGATGAGATCACTACTTATAATAACGAGGACGGGTTGCAGTCGAACGAGTTTAACACCGGTGCGTTTTATAAATCCATCGATGGTGAATTATTTTTTGGCGGTATCCGTGGTGTAAATGGTTTTTATCCGAAAAATTTCCGGGATAACCTCTCGAATGCAAAAGTGGTCATCCGCCGGATGGAAGTGCTGGACAAGCCTTATGAATCCGACACCGCGATCTCATTGCTCACCAAAATTGAGTTGCCATATAACCAGAATACGATTGCTATTGAGTTTGTGCCACTGGAGTATACTAATCCTCTAAAGAATAAGGTGCAGTACAAACTGGAAGGGGCGGATGAAGACTGGGTACAGGCCGGTACTTTCCGCATGGCGCGTTATACGAACCTGCACCCGGGCAGTTATGTTTTTAAGTTAAGAGGATCCAATAATGATGATATCTG
The DNA here is from genome assembly GCF_036569185.1 of Chitinophaga sp. Lineage (GTDB taxonomy): Bacteria > Bacteroidota > Bacteroidia > Chitinophagales > Chitinophagaceae > Chitinophaga. The sequence goes on along the minus strand of NZ_DATCRD010000173.1, from coordinate 2,658 downwards.
GAGCACGGTGCCTACTACGCTGGAGATAGTCATTAAAATTCCTTTCTGGCAATCGTTGTGGTTCCGGTTTTTATTGCTGCTGCTGTTGCTGGGAATCGCCTATTATTTTTCAACGCTGTACCTTGATTACAAGATACGGCATGAGAAACTGAAGCTGGAGAAAGAGCAGGCGGTAGACCAGGAGCGGGCGCGCATTTCCAGCGATATGCATGACGACCTGGGATCAGGTTTATCTACCATCAGGTTGCTGAGCGAGGTGGCCAAAAGAAAGATACAGGATCCTTCGCAGACGAGGGAAGTGGAACGTATTTCAGAAACGGCAGGGGAAATGGTGGACAAGATGAGTGAGATCATCTGGGCGATGAGCTCCTCCAACGATTCGCTGGCCAACCTGATCGCCTATATGAGAAGCTTTGCAGCAGAGTTCCTGGAGCATGCACATATCACGCACCAGTTCTATATCCCCGAAGTGATCCCGAACATTAAGCTGAGCGGGGGCACACGAAGGAATATTTATTTGGCAGTGAAAGAATCGCTGCACAATGTTGTGAAACACGCTAAAGCAACAGAAGTAATTGTGGAAGTGAAGGTGCATAAAAATATGACGATTATGATCAAGGACAATGGAAAAGGTTTTGACCAGGAGAAGGTCAGATTATTTGGTAACGGCTTGAAGAATATCCAGAAGAGAATGATGTCTGTAGGCGGAAACGCAGATATCAGCTCAAACAACGGCACAATAGTTTTTCTCGATATCCCACTAAATTAACATACATTTGTTTTTAATAACATTTAAGTGTTATAATTTCCTTTAAAATGACTGTATATTCAAAGAAGAAGTCCCAGGATAATATGGATACTATCACCATTGCGATAGTGGAAGATAATCATGATATCCGCACGGCTATGGAATTGCTGATTAATGGTTCTGACGGTTACGCCTGTGTAGGGACATTCAACAATGCGGAAACTGCCGTGGAACAGATCCCCCGGTTGATGCCGAATGTAGTATTGATGGATTTCAACCTGCCGGGTGGCATGAATGGTATTGAATGTATTGCGCAGTTGAAGCGTGAGCATCCCGACATGCAGTTTATGATGCTGACAGTGTATGAAGATGACGATAAAATCTTTATGGCACTGGAAGCAGGGGCCAGTGGTTATATTCTCAAGAAAACATCCCCGGGAGAATTACTGGAAGCTATTCGCGACTTGTATGATGGCGGTTCTCCGATGAGCTCGCAGATAGCGAGGAGAGTGGTAGCATTTTTCCAGAAACAGGCAAAGCCTAACCCGGCGCTGGAAGCGCTGACCACGCGTGAAAAGGAAATCCTTGACCAGTTATCGAAAGGCTACCTGTACAAGGAAATTGCCAGCAACTTATTTATCAGTATTGAAACAGTAAGACGGCATGTGCATAATATCTATGAAAAACTACACGTGCGCAGCCGTACGGATGCCGTTAATAAATATTACAACAGGTAATTGGTAACCAGGGATCTTATTGTTTCATGTAATGATGAAGCAACAAGGTCCCTGATTATTTTTTTAGTGTTGCCCTGTTTTCGGTTTAAACAACAGGTGCACAGTTAATACCACAGCAGCAATCAACAGACAGGCAAGTCTAAATAAAAGACCAGTTTTCATAAGGATAGGGATTTACGGTTAATAGGTAATATGGTTAAGTTCCGAACATAACACTCCCTGATGGCTATTGCCAGGCTAATGTGACAGTTATAAAATATTGTATGAAAGCCGGTTGCTGGAAAGAAATAATGTGATCATCGCATCATCTGCCATGAATCAAATTTCCGGATGAGGCGAAGGAATTTATTCCCAATGCTGTTATCCTGTTCTTTTTTAATGAAGTAAGTGGCGGCGATAGCGGCCAGTAAAACTGCAGTAAGCAGGAGTAGAAATAGTATTTTCATAAGGACATAGGTTAGGATATCTTGAAATAGTTGACTTATGTAAATATAAAGAAATTTCTGATATAAGGATTCATTCACATTATATTTTTTTATACCATTTTCATGTGATACTTCCCTAAAATCCCCAAAAGTGATCATTATCTCCTGGAAATATAAAATTTAACAGTCTTAATACATTGGTAACAAATAAAATAAGCATAGTGTATAACTTATACTTGGGATGATTCCCTGAATCCTTTATTTTTGCCAGCAATCCGATTTTGCTAAAAGATTTAGTATCCTTGCAAAACATTGGATGACCTGTGAAACAATAGTATTTAGGAAATTATAATATATTATGGCAAATACCGACAAAACGGATAACAAAGATCTATTTGCTTCCTATACGGAAGACTCCATACGGTCGCTGGACTGGCGGGAGCATATCCGCCTGCGGCCTGGTATGTATATCGGTAAACTGGGAGATGGCTCAAGCATGGATGATGGTATTTACATCCTGCTGAAAGAGGTGACGGATAACTGTATTGACGAACATACCATGGGCTTTGGTAAGCAGGTGGATATCAAGGTAACGGAGCACCATGTTACGGTACGTGATTTTGGTCGTGGTATTCCTTTGGGAAAAGTGGTGGATGTAGTAAGTAAGATCAATACCGGCGCCAAGTACGACAGCAAGGCCTTTCAGAAATCGGTTGGTTTGAACGGGGTGGGTACAAAAGCAGTGAAT
>NZ_DATCRD010000172.1:0-64498 GCF_036569185.1 Chitinophaga sp. | reverse complement strand
TGCTGTTCAGATCATTCAGGGCAAAGCCATGGCCGCCGGATTGCAGGATATGCATTTCAGCTTTTACATTGGCCTGCAGCAGGGCATTAAAAAACGAGAGCGTGTTTTTAACAGGGATCACGTCGTCATCTGCAGCATGTGCCATAAAGGTGGGCGGGGTAGCAGCGGTAACATGCTTATCAGTACTGTAGCAATTTAATAATTCCGGGGAAGGTTGTTTGCCTATCAGGGTTTCACGGGTCCGGGGAATGGCAGGGTCATAAATGATCACAGGGTATAGCAATGCCATGAAATCCGGCCGCAGGCTGATATTTTCCTTGTTGTTGATCACCACCCTGTTTTGTTGGGTTCCTTCCATCGATACCAGGTGACCGCCTGCCGAAAGGCCCATCATACCTACTTTATGGGGGTTAATGCCCCATTCCTTTGCCCTTTGGCGTACCAGCCTGATGGCGGCCTGTGCGTCCTGCAAAGGACCTATGGATTTATCAGCCATGATAGTATCGTCAGGCAAACGGTATTTTACAATAAAAGCGGTAATGCCTTCTTCATTAAGCGCCTTCGCTATCTCTTCGCAGGCTGTTAGCGCCAGGAGGCGATAACCTCCTCCGGGGAAAATCAGTATGGCGGTACCGGTGGCCTTTTCGGGAAAGAAGGGGATGAGCGCCGGTTGTGTGACCCGGGTTACATACCTGTTGGTGTCTGTTTGTTCCAGGTAACCAGGAGGGGCTATACGGGCGTTGGGCACATGGCTGTCGTAAAGTGGTATTGAAGCCTGCCGGGCGGTGGCGGTGAACCAACAGGTAATGGATATCAGCAGGGGAACAAGCCTGCGGCATTTTATGAACCGGATCATCATGCTAGTGGCGAATAAAAGCTCAAGATACAGCTTCCTGTACACCGGGACTATGCAAAAATGCTCAAATTAGCGGCAGCTCCTGAAGCGTGTTGGTTGCATACCATAGGCCGATCTGAATGCCCTGCTGAAAGCGGCCGCATTTTCAAACCCGCACATCCAGGCGATATCCTGCACCTGTTCGTTGGTGTGTTGCAGCAAGTGGGCCGCCTGTTCCAGCCTGATACTGACCAGGTATTGGTAAGGGGTGATATGAAAAACAGATTTGAACTGTCTTACCAGCTGAGGAACCGATAGCCCGGACTGGGCGCTGATTTTGCTTAGATCAATATTTTCGCCCTGAGAAGAATGTAGGATATCCTTTGCTATGCATAGCCGTTTATAAATTTCCTGCCGGGTACCGGTTTTAATAGCCTTTACCCTGGTGGCGCTTTTTATATCCAACCGGTGTGCACTTACCAGGTGGCGTAACAGGAATACAAGATACTCATCAGTCATGGCTTCATTATAGCCATTGTTTTCCAGTAAAGATATAAGGCCGGAAAACTGCCTGTTCATATCCGCTGTTACCGGACGAAGTGTCTGGAAAAATTCAGGTATACCAGTGTTGCCTGTAGTTGGGTGATCAAGCAGGTAGTCTTCATCGTGCATGATATCATGCAACACGGAAGAGGCAAATTCGTTTTTAAAGAAGACAGATAAACACTGTACTTTCTCTTTACTGCTGATGCGGCAGGAGTAACGCTGATCGTTATTTAATACCAGGAATTGTCCCGGGCGGATGGCTAGTTGCCGGCCATCAATGCCATAAGTTTCTTCCCCGCTTAATACTGTTTTAACAGAAAGACAACCTACATGGTCGTCACAAAAGCTTTCCCTGCTTTCTGCATTGAAGATAATATTATGCTTTTTGAATTTATCAAAATGCTGCGCTTCATCAAAGCCCGGCCTGGAATGATCTGGTAAACGGGTAAAGTACATGTGATCTACAGTAAAGGATTGCTGCATAAAGGTAACATTCCTGGTTAAATTTTCACCGGGCGCTTATCGGGTGAGATGGTTGTTTCCCTGTACGCTCACGTACACCTGCTGTTCCTTATCGGACATTTTGCTGAATATGCCTTTTCATAACCTGTTATTGATCAGTTGTTTGTATTTTGGCACAGGGGTTGGAATGCCCGGTATACTTATACTGCCTATATGTTTAGCAACTATCTGAAAATCGCCATCCGCAATCTTGCGCAAAATAAAATCTATTCTGTCATCAATATCGCCGGACTGGCTATTGGCCTTACCTGCGCTATGCTGATATTACTTTATGTAAAGGATGAAGTAAGTTTTGACCGCTTTCATAAGAAGAGTAACAGCATTTACAGGATAGTTTCCAGGATAACCATGAATGGTGCGGAACGCTATTCCTCCAGCACCGGCTTATTACAGGGACCCAGGTTTTCGCAGCATGTAAGTGGCATCAAATCATATGTGCGTGTGCAGGATGGCCGGGCAGATTTTAAGAAAGGCGCCGAAGTAGAAAGCAGGGATCTCCTTTTTGTAGATGCCAACTTCCTGTCGGTATTTACCTTTCCACTGATCGACGGGGATGCCCGGTCTTGTTTGAAAGACCCCCATTCCGTGGTGCTTACAGCGGATGAAGCAAAGAAACAGTTTGGTACAGAGAAAGCAGTGGGTAAGATGCTGATGTTAAAGGAGAAAGGGCAATTTGTGCCGTACCAGGTCACTGCTGTTACAGAGAACTGCCCCCAGAATTCTACCATCGGGTTCAAAATCCTGCTCCCCATCAGGGAAACAGAAGCCGATTTAAGTAACAGCGAAAACTGGTTTTCTTATTTCCTGAATACGTTTGTTGAGCTGGAAGATAACGCTGATCCGGCTGCGGTGGCCCGGCAAATGCAATGGTTTTATGTTAAAGATGCCAGCGCTGCAGAAAAAGCGCTGAACGCCAGGTTTGGAAATCCTGACAATTCCCGCCTGGAAACTTATTTTCTTCAGCCATTCCTCGATATACATTTAAGCAAAGAGCTTTCAGCGCAGAATGGCCTGCAAAAAGCCAGCAATCCGATTTATGGTTATATTCTTTCCGGTATCGCACTTTTTGTTCTGCTTATTGCCAATATCAATTTCGTAAATCTTACGGTGGCCCGTTCCGTGAGGCGCGCAAAAGAAATAGGGATCCGCAAGGCCATAGGGAGCGACAGGCGGCAGCTGATCATTCAGTTCCTGGGAGAGTCGTTTATATTATGTGCTATTGCTTTCGTGTTGGCCATTGTGCTGGCGCAGATGGTGCTTCCCCTGTTTAATGATTTATCAAATAAGAAACTGGCCATCAGCTACCTGCTCGATTTCAAACTGGTAGCGGGTTATATCGCCCTCTTCCTGCTTACGGGTTTACTCGCCGGTTTTTATCCGGCCATGGTGTTATCGGGCTATAAACCTGTTGAAACGCTCTACAGCAGGTTTGCGCTGAAAGGCAACAGCGGGTTACAAAAATCGCTGGTCGTTTTCCAATTCACGCTGGCGGCTTTTTTGATCATAGCCACCTTTACCATCTATTCGCAGTTCGACTATCTCACAAAGGCCGATCTCGGGTACGATGACCAGGATATTGTAATGGTTAGTAAAGAGAATATGTCGCACCAGGAAGCAGCGGCCTTTAAGCAGGAATTGCTTAACTCCCCGGATATTATGTATGTAGCCCCCAAGAACGGTGGTTTTTGGGGAACTGCCGCTAAAATTGATAACGACTCGTCTATCAACTTTGCCTGGGAAACGGTGGATGAATCTTATTTACAAACTTTAAAGATCCCAGTGGTAAAGGGAAGGAATTTTTCAACTGATCATCCCGGTGATTCTGTTCATTCCGTTCTGGTCAATGAAACTTTTGTGAAGACGGCAGGATGGAAAGACCCTATCGGTAAATCAATCGTTTTCAACTACCAGAACAACCAGGCATACCAGGTAATTGGCGTGGTAAAAGATTACCATTTTGCTGCCCTTAACGAACGGATAAAACCCCAGTTGTTTACCATGAAAAACTCCAATCCCTATGGTGTTTTTTATATTAAGATACGCCCCAATACAGCTACCAGCAGCCTTAAATTCATAGAAAAAAAATTCAGGGATTTTTTCCCTTTCAGCCCGTATACTTATGTGTTTAAGAATGAAGTGAACCAGCGGAATTATGAATCGGAAGCCAGGTGGAAACAAATTATTTTGTATGGCGCTATACTCACCATCTTTATAAGCTGTATAGGATTATTTGGTCTTTCTGTTCTTTCTGCGGAGAAGCGCACCAAAGAGATAGGTATCCGCAAAGTACTGGGAGCGTCTGTACGGAATATAGCAACGGTGTTGTCTCTGGAGTTTGTGAAACTGGTGATCATTGCATTGATAATAGCCATCCCGCTGGCGTGGCTGGCAAGTGCAAAATGGCTGGAAAATTATCCTTACAGGATTTCCATGAGCTGGTCTTTATTTGGTTGGGCAGGGATACTGGTGATACTGATTGCCGTGTGCACGGTAAGTTTCCAGGCGGTAAAGGCCGCATTGGCTAATCCGGTGAAAAGTTTGAGGAGCGAATAGGGTTCGTAATTATAAATATTTGCTCACGCAAGGCAATGAACTTTTCAGTATCCATTGCCGAGGGTGAGACTATCGCAACCTAATGTAACCAGCTTTTATAAACAGACCGGCCGATATCGTAAAATGAATCATCCGTATGATCGCCGTTATTGGTAAGCAGCACAATGCCCGCATGCAGCCCGGGGTAGATCATACAAAGCGATGTAAAGCCGTCGGTGCCGCCGTCGTGCGACCATTGCAAATGCCGCCCTGTTTTGGTGGTCATAACGCCCCAGTTTAAGCCGGTGCCTTTATTGACGTCGCCAAAGGTAAGTTCATGCGACAATTGCGCGGCTTTATTCCGGGGATCCAGTTGTTGCTGTATATACAGCAGCATATCATGCGTGGTGGAACGGATACCTCCTGCAGCTTGCGCTAAATCATTCTGCCAGTAGGTGGTGGGGTTTCCTTCCAGGTCGTATCCGGTGGCAACATCTCTATCTTCGTCAGGTGATAAGCTTATCTGTGTTTGCTGCATATGATAAGGGTCGAAAATATATTTTTTTAATGCCTGCTCATAGCTCATGTGATAGATCTTCTCCAATATAATCCCCAGCAAGCCTACTGCAAAATTGGAATACGCCCTGCGGGTTCCAGGCACCGTGTCTAATGTAACATGATGCAAAATATCTGCAAGCATGGCCGGAGTAAAGTGGGTGGAAGGACTAAACGGATCCTCGCCGCTGGTTAGTTTGGGCATCGACGGGAGCCCGGAGGTATGGTTACTGAGATGCACCAGCCGCACCGGCTGGCCATTGTATTCCAGGTTGGGATAGTTACCATCGAGATATTTACTGATATCATCATCCAGTTTTGCTTTGCCTTCAAGTACCGCATTGGCCAGCAGTATACCCGTAAATGTTTTGGTAACAGAGCCGAGCTCAAAAATGGTATTGGCTCCCGGAAGCCGCCCTTCCCCTTTCTTTACTTCCCCATAATTGTAAATGTACATCTGGCCGTTGAGTAATATTCCTACAGAAAGACCTGCTACATTTTTATTGCTCATATAAATGGTGGCGGCCTTTTGGACTACGCTGTCAAGCTGTGTTTTAAGCGGATTATCGGATAAAAATTGTTGCCGTGTCCGTACAACAGGCAGCTTATAGTAAGACAATCCCAGGCTGTTGTAGGAAGCCGGAGCCGTTACACTCAGTGTGAGCTGCAATGATTTCCGGGCAAAGATGAGGCGGTATGATCTATGATCCTTTTCTTCACTGATCAATTCGCTGGATAAGATCCTGCCCATTGCCCCGGCGCTACCCAGTAAACCAACAATCTGAGGCTCACTGAATCCCGCTTTAAATCCGCTGTCCGCCATTGCATAAATCCCTTTGAAATCTCCCCGGTTAAATTTTGTTACGATGCTGTCTTTTACTGTGTTATAAAAAGTAGTATCTGACTGCGCTTTTGCTGTTGTATTAATGAGAAGAAGCAGTAAAAATAATATTCTCATGGAGCCCTTATTTTGTACGTGAATACCGGTGGTGATGGAACAGGCACGACCTGGGAATGAATATACGAAAGTTTTCGTAATTCTGATAAGGAATATTGATGACTGGCATTTCCGGGTTAAAATCTGCCGGATTTCCTGAATTCCAGCGGAGAGATATTCGTTTTGGTTTTGAATAATTTGGAGAAGGACTGCGGATATTCAAATCCCAGTTCAAATGCAATTTCATTGACAGACAGATCTGTTCTGATCAGTTTTTCCTTCGCTTTCTCTATGATCTTCTCCTGTATGTGTTGCTGGGTACTATTGCCTGTAAGTGTTTTGAGCAGGCCGCTCAGGTAGTTAGGGGAGATGTTCAGCTGGCCGGATATATCCTTTACCGTAGGTATCCCGTTCTTTTCCAGTGCTTCGGGAAAAAAAGCCTTTTCCAGTAATGCTTCCAGCTGGCTTACGATACCATGATGGGTGATTTTCCGGGTAATGAACTGCCGCTGGTAAAAGCGTTCTGAATATCCCAGCAGGGATTCGATCAGGGAAATAATAATCCCCTGGCTGAATTTATCAATATTAGTACTGTATTCCCGTTCAATATTTCCAAATAACCCGCTGATGGTCTGCTCCTCATTGTCAGACAGGTACAGGGCTTCGTTTACTGAATAATCAAAGAATTCATATTGTTTTATCCTCCATGCCAGGGGATGACTCCAGAGAAAGTCCGGATGGAGCAGCAGCAACCATCCGGAGGGACTTATATCTTCAGTTAAACCGGTATTAAAACCAAATACCCGCCCTGGGGCTATAAAGTTCATCACACCTTTATCAAAATCATATTCCTGCTGCCCGTATTTCATTTTTACGCACGACTGTGCAAACCTGCCCATACCAATAAAATAGAAATCGGTGGTAAACGCTGTATCCGGCTGCCTGCGTGGCTCTTTTAACTCGGCAATATTGATAACACTGATGAGTGGATGTTTGGTAGCAGGCAAGCCTCTCAGTTGTAGCAGCTCATTCACGCCTTTTATTTTCAGGGGCAGGTTTCCGGCCATGATATTTAGTTTTGATGGTACCAGGCAGCATACTCCCTGGCAAAATCCCGTAACTTTCGTTTCCCTAATACGGGTCTGTTAAGGTAGTAATCCTTTTGCGCTTTTCCATTATGCATATGTTCCTGCATTTCTACCAGCAACCCCGCCGCTTCTGGCGATACGCCGCTGGCTTCGAGCGCCTGTTTCACCTGTTCTCCGGGAACAGCGATCCATTGGAGGCCGGGTATACCAATTGCTTCTCCTATAATTTGCGCTGCCTGGTTACAGGTAAGCTCCTCGCTGGCGACGTATGTCACTTTTAAACCGGTAACTGCGGGAGTGTTGATCTCTGCAGCTATAGCAGCGGCAATGTCTTCAGGTGCTGCAAAGGCTACCATATCATCCCCGCCATAGTTGGAGATAATCATGCCCTGTTGACGGATCATTTCTTTGAGGTGATAAAAATTACTGTAAAAAGGCCCGGGCCGCATAAAGGTAACAGCGGCCCCTTGAAGCGTTTCAAACTTTTTCTCCGGATGGATATCATTCAACAGGTGCGCTATCCAACCACTGAGCACAATTATACGCTTTATCCCCGTTTCCCTGATAGCCCTGACATAATGATCCATATTCCTGTCCCACAGGCCCAGGTCGCGCGAGGTGAAATCCAGTGGATTCATGCAGTATACAACATCAGCCCCGGTAAAAGTTTCAATAAGAAAAGGCAGGTCCTGGATGCTGCCAATAGCAGGCAGGGCGCCCATCGCCAGTATCCGGGCCTGTTTATCCGGATTGCTGCTGATGAGGGTAACGTGGTGGCCTTCTTTCACCAGTATTTCAGTGAGCGGTTTACTGATATTCCCCAGAGAACCGGTAAGTACAATCTTCATGGCTGATCATTTAATTTCAGCAAAGTTCCTTTGGAATGCGAAGGAAAAAGTGTTCGTATCTCAGAAGATTGTATGAAAATGTATGAAAAGTTTGACATGACCCGGCAGGCCATATCCCTGCATGTGAAAATACCGGAGGAATGCGGCCTGCTGGTGATCAGGCAAAGTGGAAGGGATATCTGCGCATGAAGTTTCAAAGCCAATTATTTTGTATATTAGTAGCGGCTAAACATACGCTATACCTGTTCTTCAATAAACGCTCAAAGTAATGCGGAGCTTATGAATCAGTAAATCATTCAAATAAGCTTCCAAATGAAACAGCATTATTTGCCAATTATTTCTTTTTTACTTCTTGTTGCGTGTAATAATGGCACCAAAACAAAAGAAACCTCCGCAACTGTTAAGAAATCACCTGATGTTCGTTGTTATACTTCCAGGATAACAGACAAAGACTGGTATACCTCGGGTAAAAAAGCGCCTAAGCTGCAGGGGTTAAAGGGGATCAGCTTCCCGGTTTCCACCAGCAGTAAAGAAGCGCAGGAATATTTTAACCAGGGAATGATGCTGATGTATGGCTTTAATCATGCAGAAGCAGCCCGGTCTTTTTTCGAGGCTGCCCGGCTGGATACCAGCTGTGCGATGGCTTATTGGGGATATGCTTATGTGCTGGGCCCCAATTATAATGCAGGCATGGAAGAAGATAATTTTCAGCGCGCCTATGAAGCAACGGCTAAAGCAAAAACGCTGTATGCCTCCTGTGCCCCAAAGGAAAAAGCGCTGATCAATGCATTGGCTGCCCGTTATGAAATGCCTGCGCCGGAAGACCGGAAAGCGCTGGATATAGCCTATGCAGCCGCCATGAAGAAAGTGTATGAGCAATACCCGTCTGATCCCGATATAGGGGCCTTGTATGCTGAGTCGCTGATGGATCTTCACCCATGGGACCTGTACGATAAGCAAACAAAACAACCCCGCGCCTGGACACCGGAGCTGGTGGCGGTACTGGAGCACCTGATCAGGATCAATCCCATGCACCCGGGCGCGCATCACTACTATATTCATGCAATGGAGGCATCGGCCCATCCTGAAAAAGCAATGGCGAGCGCCCGGTTGCTGGATACCCTGGTGCCCGGAGCAGGGCATTTACTGCATATGCCTTCGCATATTTATATTAATACCGGCGATTATCATGCAGGCTCTGTTGCCAACATACATGCAGTGGAAGCCGATAGTGGTTATACGGTTGCCTGTCATGCGCAGGGAGCATATCCGCTGGGCTATTATCCGCATAACTACCATTTCCTGGCGGCCACCGCTACGCTGGAAGGTAATTCCGCATTGGCATGGAAAGCCGCGGCAAAGTTGCGGGAGCATACCGCGGAAGATATTATGCGGTTGCCACGATGGGGCACCTTACAGCACTACTATTCCATACCATATTACGTTGCTGTAAAATTCGGCATGTGGGATACCATTCTTTCTCTTCCTGCGCCTGCGGAAGACCTGGTATACCCGCGGGCCATCTGGCACTACGCAAGGGGAATGGCATATCTCGGAAAGAACGGTGTTCCTGCCGCGCAAAAGGAGCTGGACAGCCTGAAGTGGATGGCGGCCGATACTATCCTCAAACACATTACTATCTGGGATATAAATACCACGGCAGATCTTGTGCAGATCGCTGTAAAGGTGTTATCTGCCGAAGTAGCAGTCAAACAACAGCATCCGGATACTGCCATTGCTTTGCTTAAACAAGCGGTGGCCATAGAAGATAATCTGAATTATAACGAGCCGCCCGATTGGTTTTTCTCCGTAAGACATTACCTGGGAGCAGCGCTCCAGGATGCAGGAAAATACAGTGAAGCAGAAAGCGTTTACCGCAAAGACCTGCAAACATGGAAGAAGAACGGGTGGGCATTGATGGGGTTATATCATTCATTAATCTCCCAAAACAAAAATAGCGAAGCGCAGAAAATTAAATTTGTATTTGATGAAGCCTGGCGGTTTGCAGATGTGGACATTACATCTTCGCCGGGTATACAGAGGAAACATTAAACAGCAGGAAGCCTCCGGATCATAGGTCCGGAGGCTTTTTGATTATCGTTCTTGCCTGAACAACGACCTGCATTTTTTTGGTTCGATTTATGCGCTTAGGGGATTTTTTTCAGCTTTGTTAACCAAGCCATAGACTTTATGAAAAGAATAAATGTTCAGGTATTGACGGTATTGATAATGGCAGCATCCACGTGTTACGGACAGCAGGATACCTCAAAGATCCGTAAGGCAGAAGCGAGTTACAGGACCGGGAAAGATTATCTGAAAGAGAAGAAAACGGATGCAGCCATCAGCAGTTTTACTGAGTCCATCGCACTTCATCCCACCGATTCAGCATATGCCAACCTGGGATTTGCTTATCTTCAAAAAAGAGATGATAAAAACGCGCTCTTTTCCTTAAATAAAGCGATCGATCTCAATGCAGGCTACGCCTGGGCTTTGGGCTTGCGCGGGTATCTTTATACAAAAATGGATGCGCCTGAATTATCTTATAATGATCTTTCCAAAGCATTGGCGTTAAATGCAAAAAGTGTGGAAATGCCTGTGCGGCTGGAAGAAGCAGATTCAACCGACAACAATCTCCCGGGCGATTTTATAGAAGACACCACTGCACTACACCTGGAAAAGGAACGCTTTAAGCAATTATATGTAACCCGTGGAACCACTTTTTCTTCGGTAGAAGAGCAATACGGGTTAACCATCAGGGACTATACAAAAGTAATAGCGCTGTATCCCGGTAATGCCACTGCTTATCGGGAGCGGGGGTATCTTTATGCCAAACTTAACAAAAACGAACCGGCAATGGCTGATTTTACAAGCGCCATTGCGCTTGATCCGCAATCGTCCGGTGCATTGAGTGGCCGGGGCGCCCTTTATATAGCGTCCGGCAAACCGGATCTGGCTATTGCAGATATAACAAAGGCGATTGAAATAGACCCGGAGGCAGTGAATAATTATTACAACCGCGGACTGGCCTATTACCACAAGGGAGAGTTTGAACCAGCCATACAGGATTTTACCACGGTCATCACCAAAGGGCCTCCCAATGCTTTGGCCTATCGTCAGCGGGGAAACCTTTATACGTATATAAATAAACCGTCGCTTGCCATTCCCGATCTGACAAAAGCAATAGCGATGGAGCCTAAAGAAGCGGAGAGTTACGCCATTCGCGGATTGGCCTATGCTTTGAAAAAGGATTATAAGCTGGCTATACAGGATTTTACCCATGCTATCAGGTTACAACCAGACAACGCATCTACATATGGTAACCGGGCGCTTGCATATAAATATCAGAAGAATTACCAGGCGGCTATCAAAGACTACACCACCATGATCACCCTGGATCCGAAGGATCTTAGTGCTTACAAGGCCAGGGGAGAGATCTACCGGCTGTTGGGAAAAAAGAAACTGGCCGCAGCTGATTTTAAAAAAGCGGAAGGAAGTTTCTGACTTTAAGATTTACGACCGGATACCAGGTATTGTATCGCCGGCAGCATGCCCTGACGGCTTCCGGTAGGCTCATTAATGACATCATCTGCTAATGTTTTTTCATCTGCTGCCGGGTTTTTCCCCCGGCAGGCTGCTTTTGAGGGATCATTTGTAAATGTTTGATTTTCAATATATACAACTGTGAATTGGTAAATTACAACCACAAGTAGTAATGTTACAACTATAAGGTTTCATGGTTTTACCGGTTTGAAGAATGACGCTGATATCTTTGCTTCATCAAATCAGAAACAAGTAAAACGCAGCATGTATGGATATTAAAGTATTAGGAAACAAAATTACCAAAGCGCGAAAAGAGAAGAATATGTCCCAGGCGCAACTGGCCCAACTTCTTTTTATCAGCCCCCAGGCTGTTGGAAAATGGGAAAGGGGAGAATCTATCCCTGACATTATTACTATTAACCAGCTGGCGGAGATATTGGGTGTTGACCTTAACTATTTTTCAGAAACCTTCCCGTCTGTTGATAATGGCAATACCTTCAAACCGGCAACAGAACGGGCCGGTGAGGATGCGCCCGCCGAACCGGAAGGGAATCATCCATCCTATGCGTCGGAGCAGCCACTCCTTACGAACTTCAGTGGGAGCAATCTGCCTGATACTGATTTTTCGGGCGTTACGGCGCGTCAGCGGAAATTCAGTGGAAGCGCTTTGCGTGGCTCCAATTTTTCGGGAGCTGACCTGACAGAGAGTTCGTTCTTTGGCAGTGATGTACAGGAAGCCAATTTTGATGGAACAAACCTGACCGACTGCACTCTATCGGCCATCAATCTTACCGGTGCAAGCTTTAACAAAACCATTCTTGTGCGTACGGAGCTCAGTAAGTCGGACCTCACGAATGCAAAGTTCGCCAATGCGAAGCTGGTCGATACCAAACTGACCATGAATGACCTGACGAAAACGATTTTTGAGAACTGCACCTTTGAGGGAGTGGACTTTACCTACTCCGACCTGCGGGGCGTTAGCTTTGAAGGGCAGACGTTTATCGGGGTTAAATTTAACAAGACTGCATTGAATGAAACCCGGTTCGCCGGCGCCACATTGATAAATGTTTCTTTCCGTCCACAGTTTGCGCTTACCAACAAATACTACAAGGCTATCAAAACCATTTGCTTCGACAATGCCAGGATGGATAAACTGACCTATGCCGCGCTGAAGGGCATCGGGGCTGATTTGTCGAAGGTTACCATCATATAAATACAGCTATGCAAAATTCAATAGAGGTGATAGGACTAAAGAAGTCCTACAGGGATCTCCATGTCCTTAAAGGAGTAGACTTTGAGGTTAAAAAGGGCAGTATTTTCGCCCTGCTTGGCGCCAATGGCGCAGGTAAAACAACCATCGTTAAAATCCTTACCACGCTTCTGCGGCAGGATAGCGGAAGCGCTACCGTTAACGGGTTCGATGTGTTGCTACATCCGCAGTATGTGCGGCGATCTATCAGTCTTACAGGCCAGTTTGCCGCCGTAGACGACATACTTACCGGCAGGGAAAACGTGCTGATGATAGCACGGTTACGGCATCTTAAAAATCCACACCAGGTAGCCGGTGATTTGCTGGAACGCCTGGGCTTAACGGATGCCGCCAACCGCAGGGCGTCTTCCTATTCAGGTGGAATGCGGCGGCGGCTGGATATTGCCATGAGCCTGGTGGGGCAATCCCCGCTTGTTTTCCTCGACGAGCCTACTACCGGGCTTGATCCCGAGGCCCGTATTGAAGTATGGAAGATCATAAAAGAGCTGTCAGCTAACGGTACTACGGTATTTCTTACTACCCAGTACCTTGAAGAGGCAGAGCAGCTGGCAGACCAGATTGCCATTTTGCATGAAGGCAGTATCATCGTAAACGGTACACTGGCGGAGCTGAAGAAGCTGTTTCCGCCTGCAACAATCGAATATATTGAAAAACAGCCGACGCTGGAGGAAATATTTCTTTCTGTCGTAGGTAAAAAAAAGGAGGGTAAATAAATGGAAACGGTAAGGATCAGAGAACATTTTTTCCTGGATATGAGCATTATGCTCGGGCGTTCCATGCGTCATATTTCCAGGAGTATGGATACCATTATCACGGTTACCATCATGCCTATTGCCATGATGCTGCTGTTTGTTTATGTATTGGGCGGGGCCATTCATGCAGGCACTGATAATTATGTAGACTACCTGCTGCCGGGTATCTTGCTGATCGCTGTAGCTAACAGTGTAGGCTATACGTCTTTCCGCCTGTTTACAGATGTACAACGGGGTATATTTGAGCGTTTTAATTCAATGCCGGTGGCAAGGTCGGCCGCGCTGTGGGGGCATATACTTACGTCCTTGCTGTCAAATATCATCTCGCTTGTTATCATTATCCTGGTGGCTTTGATCATGGGTTTTCGCCCGTCGGCAGGTATATTACAATGGCTGGCAGTGTTGGGTATACTCGGGTTGTTTTCGCTGGCCCTCACCTGGGTGGCGGCTATTGCCGGCTTATCAGCCAAAACGGTAGATGGAGCCAGTGCCATTGCTTACCCCATCCATTTTTTACCCTTAATAAGTTCTGCTTTCGTGCCAACGGCCTCAATGCCCAAAGGCGTCCGTGCATTTGCAGAGCATCAGCCGGTAACGCCCATTGTTGAAGCGATACGGGCGTTGCTTTTTAGTCAGCCGGTAGGCCAGGAGATATGGGTGGCGCTGGCATGGTGCACTGCTATTATGGTATGGGCTTACTGGTTTGCGATGAGGATTTACCGGAGAAGGGGTAGGGATTTTTGCTTTTGAAAGAGGAGTCTGTGCATAGATGCCCAGGTATCATATGTTTCAACTGTCGACGTTTACTTCCTTCAGCAGGGTGAGCCCGCGTTGCCAGCGAAATAAGCCAGCCGCCACAGCTGCAGCTATAATTAATTCAAATGCTGCTTTTTCGCTCCCCGCGGTACTTACTACATCCTTTATCTGTCCGTCCGTAATTTTGTAGGAGCTTTGACCAATTTCCAACGCCATGCGATCGTAAGCCGGCACAGGCAATGCGGGGCCACCAGTTGCCCTTCTGCCAACTGCCTGCCGAAGATGCGTATCCGTTATGCCTGGTCCTTCAAATATGCACCGGTGCAGTTCCTGTGCCATAGCCCTGTGATCAGGACTGCCTTTAGGTTTGCCTTTGCCAAAAACATATCCTTGTTTTAGCATTCGTTTTGCTGCGCGTGACTGATCTGCATCATTAAGCATTTCAAAACCGAAGGCATTGGCACAGCGGGCAGTAATGCTGAACAGGGCAGTAACCGCCATTGCATCTTCCAGATCCCTGGGAGATGCACCGCTCCGGAGTATGCCTGCCAGATGTTCAGTGGTTAGTACATCGGGGGTTTTCGCAAATATTTCCAGGAATTGCAGTGTAGCATATAGTTTAGTAGACAGATCTGCTGTCCGGAAGTCGTTAAGCGCCGTGGCTACCATTGTTTTATTGATAACAAGTGAAGCAATTGCGCCGTGCGCTTCCACACAAAACGGGCATTCGTTCCATCTGGCAGTCATGGCGGCAAAAAGTTCCCGTTCTCCAACAGACCAGCCACTTTCTCCACGCATTGCAGCATGGGTCCAGGTGGTCATGGGCTTACCATAAAAACTGCGGTGATACATAACGATCCGTGCTGCATCCGGTAAGCGTATTCCGGATACGCCTGAAATAAACCTGATAAGTAATGCTTTGAAGAAACCATCTCCTTCTTCTACTTTTTGCAGGCGCATACTATCTGTTTTTGTAGATTAATGTTAAGTAAGGAAATTGCAGGTAATAAATTTAATATTTTATTATTTTCCGGGGAATTAAATGCTGTGCCTGTTGAAATTAGTACTAAGAGCGTGTAACTTTATTTCATCACGAAAAACCACCTACTATGACAGTAGAACAAATTGCCTCACGCCTGGCAGAATACTGCCGTAATGAAGAATTTACCCGGGCCCAACAGGAATTATATGCTGAAGATGCAGTAAGTATAGAGCCTTTGGAAACTCCGGGATTTGAGAAGGAAACGCGGGGACTGGAAGCGTTACAGGAAAAGGACCGTAAATTCAGCTCGATGGTAGAATCCCGTTATGGCACTACTGTTTCCACGGTGTTAATTGCTGGTAATGTTTTCTCCTTTGTGCTCACGATGGACATTAAAATGAAAGGCAGGGAGCGTGAAAAGATGACGGAGCTTTGCGTATATCATGTGAAAGATGGTAAAATTGTTTCTGAGCAGTTTTTTATGTAACAAGCCTTAACAACATGAAGCGCGCCCACGCTTGGTTGTGGGCGCTTCATGTTGTTAAAAGCGTCATTATATATGAGTCGCTTTCGGCACTGCTTCCGTAAGGTTTTCATTACCGGAAGCCGTTACCAGGATATTGTCTTCAATCCGTACCCCACCGATATTTTTCCAGTGTTCCACTTCATTCCAGTTAACATCCTCCCGGTGTTTCTTTATAAACTCCGGATCTTCCAGCAAAGCTTTAATGAAATATAAACCTGGCTCCACGGTGATCAAATGGCCTGGCTCCAGTTGCAGGTCCACACGCAGGCGGCTGCCGAAATAGATACGGGGCGAAAGGTTGTTGGAGCCGCTGCCTGCAACGGTATCATAAGGTACGGTATGACCGCCATGCCGGAAGGCTTGCATTTCGAAAGCGAGCCGTACATCCGTTTCCGATATACCCGGGCGGATCATTTGCGCCAGCTCCCGGTAGCCATATAGCGTAGGCTCAGGACCTGCTTTCCTCGTAAGTAGGACCATACATCCCCGGTACTTTATTTCCTGTAGCGCGCAGGTAAACGATCATTTCGCCACGATGATGATAAATGTGATTAAACAGGAAACCGCGCGCCACAATTCCCCGGGGCATAGGACCAAGAATAACCCGTTCACCTGCTTTCATGGTCCAGTTATCCTTTAGCTTTTCTTCTGTAATTGATTTTAATGCGTTCCTGGCCAGCGTTACATTGTTTTCAAAAAGCGACAGGGTAGCTTTGATATCATCAGCGCTTCCCCGTTCAAGAGGGTCAGCGGCCAGATCGTATACATCCTTAGTGAATGTGCCTGTATACCAATAATAGATGGTGGCGATATGCTGGGCCAGCTGGCCCATTGTCCAGGATGTAGCTGCGGGTTTGTATTGCAGGTCTTTTTCCGGAACGGCCTGTAATAATTTACGTGTGTTGTTTACTTCATGCTCGAATTCTGCCAGAAGTTGCTGTACTATCATAGAATGGTATTTGAAATAAAGATAGTAACAGCGTCTGATTTAATTGGTATTAGCAGTAAGGAATTAAATTACAGCCCTCCGTAAAGGGCTGTAACCACTAAGCTACTACAAGTAGATTATAAAATATTCAACTTGCCGCAATCCACATCTACAATATGACTGTTGAAAGCAACTCCTGTTTCAGACGCCAGGAAGGCAGCTGTTTCGCCTACCTGTTTTAAGGTGAGACTTGTTTTCAGGATATCGAGCGACTTATACTGTGCAATCAGTTGCTCTAACGGCATTCCATATTGCCGTGCGGCGGCTTCAATCCATCCGGAGATCCTTTTGGTTTCCATGATGGCGCCTGGACAAATACAAATCACTTTGATGCCATTTTTCCCCCATTCCGTGGCCATTACCCGGGTAAGTCCTTCAATGGCAACACTGGCAGCCGTGATGCCTGCTACGTTGGAGAGCTTTGACCTGGATAATGCCGCGGTAAGCAGTAAGATGGTGCCTTCGGAGTGTGTTTGTATCATATATCTGGCTGCCGCCCTTGAAGTAAGGAATTGTGACCCGCAGATCTTTTGGATGGGGGCCATGAACTGTTCGAAGGTGGCTTCGGTTGTAGCCGGCCGGCCGCCCATCTCATTGTAATCAGCCCCGATGCCATTGAATACAATATCCAATCGCTGGTTATCCGCCACCACCTTTTCCAGGAAGTCGCTGATTTCAGCCTCAACCATCGCATCCACTTTAGCGGCTTCCGCCCATCCGCCACCGGCTTTGATTTCGCGGGCCAATTCATTTACGGCATCCAGGTTCCGGGCGGTAACATACACCTTAGCTCCCTGTTGGGAAAACGACCGTGCAACAGCTCCGGCAATTTCACCGGATGCAGCAAATACGACAGCTACTTTGTCTTTAAGATTTTTCATGTTGTTTGAATTTATCTTTTGGACGATTCGGCTGTGCAAAACGATCGGGATTTTAGAAAAAAAATATTTTCGTTTCCGGAACAAGGATTCATACATATTAACAAATCATTATTCCATATCGCACACTGATGTGCCTGCCCGGATTTACACTATATTTATCTGGCTATATAAGTAAGCCTATGCCGGCCCTTTTATACCACCTTGCCAAAAATGAACGCTCCTATTTGATCACCAAACATAAAACCCGAAAAATGAAGAACATTGTAAAACACCTCTCATTGTGCATGGCCCTGTTTGCATCTTTTACTTTACATGCCCAGTCAAACCCGGCCTCTTCAGAGGTAACCATTGAAAGCAAAGAAGGAAACAGCCAGGCAAAAGGCCAGGTATTTGTTGCCGCTAAAAAGGATGACCTGCCCAATGATCCTTACAGGAGTATTGTATTTACATCAACGGTTAGCGGAACGGCTTCGCTGACATTGAACATTCCTTTGTGGCATAGCGTTAAGCAGCCCTATGTTACCTTTGAAAACCTTACCAAAGGCACTTACCTGCGCTTTACAACATTCCCGGGGGAAAGCACTTACAGAACGGAGTCGGTTACCTTACAGGCGGGTGATCAGTACCGGTTAACGGCGCATATCTCGCCTGATCCCAGCGATCCTAATGACGATACGGACGAAGATGTATTGGCTACCCTGAGCTGGTAACGTTATTAAAGCAGGAAGCGTGGTACGGCCGCAGGGCGGTATCACGCTTTATATTCTATCTCTTAAAAAGAACCGGTATTTTATTCCGCTCTATGATCTTTTGAAAATTTATCTGACCATTTTCATCAAACAATTCATCCATTGTGGCATATACTAATTTTCGCTGCCCGTCTTTTTCATATAGGTTAATACGAAACCCAAGCGGTACAGCATACTCCACATTTTTGTTATTGGCGGTAAAGATCATTTCCGTGATGGGCTCATTGCCATATTCTTCTTCCCGGAAGGCGATAAAATGCAGGTGGAAGAAGTTTTCCAGCATGGGGAAATTTTCATGATAACTGGTTATCATCAGGCAACGCCGTCTTGGTGCAGAAATGATCAACCGGTCGGTATGCAGTACTTCACAGGCATGATGGAGGAAAGCGGGGGAGAGGATCTTTTCTGAAGAATGATCTTCACCGGAAGCAAAAATAACACGATTGTCCAATCGCTCTGAAACCTCGAATTCGTATGGATAGGCATCTATGTGCTGTTGCCAGTTTTCATAATTGGCTTTTACTTCAGGATGTTGCAGGTCGGACGGAGTAATGTATTCAAATCGGGTTCCCGCGTCCTGTGCAAAAATGACAGCCAGCTCCAAATGCTCCCTGTCTTTTACAAAAGGAATGGCTGCCACCTGGTTGATCGCCTGCCAGTTTCCCGCTTTCAGCATGGGATATACCGGCACTTTGTTTTTATCTATCGCAATTTCAATTTCCTGTTTGCTTTTGCCAAACAGTTTTTTGAATAATCCCATAGTAATGATGCATTTGGTTTATGACATATTCTCCGCCCGGTATTGGCCGGGCATGCGCATCAGATCCTGCAATTTATCGAGGTGTTTTTCGTAAATATTCCTGGGTGTTGTTTTGTATTTCGTACACAAGGCTGCAGCCTTTCCAACCACTTCGCCCATCATGCCGCAGGTGCGCATTACACGTACAGGGCCCAGACCGTCGTTGCTTACGCTGATATCTCTTCCGGCCATAAAAAGATTGCTGATATTGCGACTGTATAAAACGCGGTAGGGCGCCCAGTATATTTTCTTATACACGTATCCTTCTCCCTCGCTGGCCCTGGAAATAAATTCCTGTCCTTTCAGGCCTTTGTCGAAGGCCGGATCGGCGGTATGAATATCTATATGCCATGAACAGGGGAATGCCGGGTCGGGAAACGAACGGTCTTTTCTGAAGTCGTCCGCAGTTAGTACCAGGTCTCCCATCAACCTCCTGGATTCCCTTTTGCCGGCAATAAAGGCCGCCCAGCCCAGGCGATGGTTGGGATATTGTTTATCTACGTTTTTCAGGGTATCCCACGCGCCGTACATGGCCCGGAAATTAAGATCCCGTATAAGCTCTATTTCAGTGATCGGGTTTTTATCAAAGCCGCTTTCCCAATACCATCCGCCCAGGTTGGAGAGTGGGTCTTCGCGGCCCCATTGTCCCTTATAACCTTTACGGCCGGGAAATGGTTTGTCTTTTAAATCAATGGCCCAGGGGCAACGGGGGAAGGGTTGTGCTATTTCACCCATCTCGCATTGCATGGCCAAAGCTGTTTTGTCTTTACATTCGCAGGCCAGCACCTGTTTATTATCAGCTGCATTGAGCACATTCCATAAATTTGAGGTGCCCATCAAACCTGTTTTTGACATTTCATAATCGGCCCCGGCCAGGAAGCCAACGGTAGCATCTCCTGTACAGTCTGCAAAATATTTTGCCGTCAGTTTCCGGCGTTTACCGGTTTGTATATTTTGGATAATAACGGCTTTAATTTCATTGTTGGCTGTTTCCACCCGGAAAGCGCGCTCGTACATCATTAAAGTGATATTGGGCTCGTTTTCCACGGCTTTCATTTTCTTTGAATCGTCGTACGACGCGCCGTTCAAGGCATTGCGGGAGCCATTTACACGCTCGGGCGGTGTGGGCATTATTTCTTCTACGATGTCGCCTACATGTGGGAAGGGTTCCTGTTGTGTGCGTCCTTCGGGCCATACCCTCACTTCTGAGCTTCCGTTACCACCCAGTACCGGCCGGTCCTGTATAAGCGCTACCCTGATTCCCTGCCTGGCCGCGGAGATGGCCGCACTGGTCCCTGCAACGCCTCCGCCGATCACCACCAGGTCGTAATTTCCTCCATCGGTGGGCTCGTCGCTTAATCCCAGTAACTTTCTTCTGAATTTTGTGAGCGCCTGGAGATCATTTACAGGTTCAAAATTTATATCCTTGCAAAACAGGATGGCTTCACAACGTCCTTCAAAGCCGGTGAGGTCGTGAAGGGAAAGGGTTGCTTTTTGGGGTACGGTTACCTGGCCGCCGTCGTGCCAGTGCCAGGCGGCGCCTTTGGTGCCAAAGGTTTCTTTTAAAGGGACATTATTGATGAGTAATTGAAACTTACCCGGCGCTCCCGGCACTTTCCAGGGAGCCACCCAATCTCTGGTACGTACCCAAACCCTGTATGTGCCGGCAGACGGAAATTCAACGGCTGTTGTAGCATCTTTAACGGGTATGCCTAAACCATGGGCCAGCAAATAGGGAGAACCGGTTATATCCATTGATTGCTGATCAAGCTCCCATCCACCGTAGTCTGTAAAGCCTTCTGCTTCTACGAAAAGAAATTCACCAGGTGCGGCCGTCTTTGTGTTGGCAAAAATACTTTTCCTGCTTAACAAGAGTGTTAACGCGGTACTGCCTGCGAGGCCGATGAATTGTTTCCTGTTCATGGTTACTTTCTTTTCTTTACGTGGATTTTATTAATGGTTTTTAAAATACTAATTTAATCTGAAAGTAAAGGGAGATTATTAACCAGTGTTGAGCTTGATAAGTGGGGGAAATAAACTGAGCCATCCAGACAACTAATTTGAGCTATAAAAGAAAGCAGCCCTGCTCTCTAAACCCTGATCTTTGTGTTGTTAATCAAATAAAATTTACAGCAATGACAACAATAAAAAAGATAGCCCTGGGCAAAAACGGGCCACTGGTATCCAAACTCGGATTAGGTTGTATGCGGATGTCGTCCGTTTGGGGAGGCGAGGGCGCCGACGAAAATGAAAGTATTGCTACGATCCAGGCGGCGTTAGACAGCGGCATCAATTTCCTGAACACGGGCGATTTTTATGGCAGCGGCCATAATGAGCTGCTGATAGGCAAAGCCATCAAAGGCAGAAGGGACGATGCTTTTATAAGCGTTAAGTTTGGCGGTATTTTTTATGGCAGTCAGTGGCTGGGGCTTGACCTCCGCCCGATAGCCATCAAAAACTTCATCAATTATTCCCTGGTACGTTTGGGCATAGATACCATCGATCTTTATCAGCCCTGCCGGCTCGATAACAGTGTGCCGGTGGAAGATGTGATCGGCACCATAGCCGACCTGATCAAAGAAGGCAAAGTGCGTTACCTCGGTGTTTCTGAAGTAACGGCGGATCAGCTGCGCAAGGCCAACAGCATCCACCCGGTAACGGCGCTGGAAATAGGCTATTCACTGGCCGACCGGCAGATAGAAAGCGACCTGCTTCCTGCTGCGAAGGAACTGGGCATAGGAGTAGTGGCATTTGCCAATACCGCCGAAGGATTACTTACAGGCGAAATGAAGGCGCCACTTCCTGCCGGTTCCTACCATCATCACTTTTCCCGTTTCCAGGGAGATAACCTGGTGAAGAACCTGGAAAAAGTAGAAGTGTTAAAACAAATGGCTACAGAAAAAGGATATACACCTGCCCAACTGGCCATCGCCTGGGTGAATGCACAGGGCGATCATATTATGCCGCTGGTAAGTATGAGCCGGAGATCAAGGTTGCCGGAAAACAGGCAGGCCATGGAGATAACATTCACTCCCGCTGAGATGAGCATGCTTAACACGCATTTTGCTCCCGGCGCTATTCTCGGAGGCACTTACCTGCAGCGGTAGTATAGAAGCCGCGCCCGTTTCATATCTTTACATTATGACAAATCCAACAGAAATACTTCCGGGAGTCATCTTTTTCTCTTATCTCTCAAAGATGAGAAAGGAAAAGGTGGCATTCATGGAAGATAATACACTGATACTGCAGGTGTCGGGCCGTTTTACACTGGAAACGGCTACCCAGAAGATCTCAATGGGGCGCGGCGAAATGCTGCTGGTACAAAAAAATCAACTGGGAGAAATTACCAAAATGCCCCTGGAAGAAGAGTATTATCAAACTGTTGTTATCAGGCTGAAGGAAGACCTGCTCCGGAAGATTGCCCTGGAGGAACAGATAGAGATAGAACATAAATACAGGGGCCCCGGCAGTATCCTGATTCCAGGCGACGATTTTTTACATGCCTTCTTTCAATCTATACTTCCCTATGTGCATCACCCGGAAGACAAAATAACCCAGGCGATGGGTATGCTTAAAGTAAAAGAAGCGGTTTACCTTCTCCTGAATATCATGCCCGGGCTCAAAGAATTATTATTTGACTTTTCGGAGCCTTATAAAATGGACCTGGAAAAATTTATGGTCCGCAATTTTCATTACAATGTTCCCATTGAAAAATTTGCACAACTCACGGGAAGAAGTCTTGCCGGGTTCAAGCGCGATTTCCAGAAAATATTCGATATGCCCCCAAGACAATGGTTACTGGAAAAACGGCTGGCGGAAGCCCGGCATCTTATAGAAAAAAAGAATAAGAAACCCTCTGCAATTTATCTTGACCTGGGTTTTGAAAGTCTCTCTCATTTCTCCCATTCTTTTAAAAAGAAGTTCGGCAAGGCGCCTACCGACCGGTTAAATTAGGAAGTCGTGGCGCCCGGTTCCGTTATTCCGTTCCATATAACCAGCCGGGAACTCGTCCCGTATTTTATAATTCCTCCGGCGGTAGCCGGCCATTAATGCTTCCCTTCAGTTCCGGGAACTCGCCCCTCATTTTATAATTCCTCCGGCGGCAACCGGCCATTAACGTAACTCCCGGAATCCCCGTTTCCCCGCCTGCAGCCCCTTCCAGTTCCGGCTACCAGCGCTTATTTAGACATTATTACCCTCCTTTTGGAGATTCGTAGCATTCATATAAACATGAGATTTGTAGATTAGCATGTTGCATTTTTGTTTTAATGCCACTTAATGATCCACAGTTCTGACGTTATGAATAATTGTCTATTTAACACTAAATAATTACTTATGAAATTTGAATATCCCCCGGGTCACCACGTCCCGGCAATCATTTTCAGCGCTATCAACTAATGTGTAGCATCCGACCGTAACTGTAGAGGTCCTGCTTTTTATTGCATCTCATTGTTCCCGCCGGGTATTCCGGTATGACAGTCCTGAACCGGCTGTCATAACCCTTCATTGCCCTAACATTAAATATTTTGAATTCCATGTTAAGAATGATTCTTTCGCGAAAGTCATGCAAATGGCTTGTTATGATAGCAGTAATGCTGTCGGTTACGCTCACCTCTTCTTCATTACTACTGGCCCAGGATGCACGGGTGGTGCAGGGCGTGGTACAGGATGAAAAAAAGACGCCCATACCCGGTACCACGGTGGTGGTAAAAGGCACCCAGGTGAGTACCAGCACCGGCAACGACGGCCGGTTTTTTATCCGGGTGCCCGCCGGTAAGCATATACTGGTGTTCTCCTATATAGGAAAGCTGCCACAGGAAGTGAATATCCAAAACGAATCGACTATTGCCGTTACCCTGAAAGACAATGTAGTGGGCCTTGAGGATGTGGTGATAGTAGGTTATGGCCGCCAGAAAAGGGAAAGCGTGGTAGCCGCAGTGTCGCAAACCAACGGTAAAACGCTGGAGCGGGCCGGCGGCGTATCAAACATCGGCGCAGCGCTAACCGGGAATGTACCGGGCCTGATCACCGCCCAGAGCACGGGCCTGCCCGGTGAAGAAGACCCCCAGCTGATCATCCGCGGGCTTAGCACATGGAACAACAGCAACCCGTTAATATTGGTGGATGGCGTGGAACGGCCAATGTCCAGTGTGGATATAGGCTCTGTGGAAACCGTTACCGTTTTAAAAGACGCTTCGGCAACGTCCGTATTCGGCTCCCGGGGCGCCAACGGTGTTATCCTCATTACCACTAAAAGAGGAAAACTGGGAAAGGCCTCCATCAGGGCCACGGTCAATAATGTGGTGAAAGCCCCTTCCAAATTGCCGGGAAAAGCGGATTCGTACGACGCATTGCGGACCGTTAATGAAGCCATCGAATATGAACTGGCATTAAAACCCGAAGGATGGAACAATTATTATCCGCAGGCCATCCTGAATAAATACCGCTTCCCGGCCAACCAGGAGGAAGCAGAGCGTTATCCGAATGTAGACTGGGCCAAAACCCTGTTTAAGGATTACGCCACTTCACAAAACGCCAACCTGAATATCAGCGGCGGCACCCGTTTTGTAAAATATTTTACCAGCGCGGATTTCCTGCATGAGGGCGATCTTTTTAGAATATACGATAACCGCCGCGGCTACAAACCCGGTTTTGGCTTTACAAGATTAAATGCCCGCTCCAACCTCGATTTTCAATTAACACCCTCCACGCTCTTTAAGGTAAATCTCTCCGGATCTTACGGGGTTAGGAAAAGCCCCTGGGGATTTTCGGGCAACCAATACGGCTCCTGGATCGATGCTTATACCACCGCGCCGGATGTATTCCTGCCAGTATACGCCGACGGCTCCTGGGGCTACTATGCGCCGAATGAAGGCCGCGCGGAAAACTCCGCCAGGAGCCTGGCAGTAGGCGGTATCCAATACCAGACGACCACGCGCATCACTACCGACTTTTCGGTGGAACAAAACCTGGATATGCTTGTTAACGGGCTGAAATTCAGCGGTACTATTTCCATGGACAATACTTTCATTGAAAGCGACAGGGGAGTGAACGATCTTTATCATGATGTACAACGCAAATGGATAGATCCCGCCACAGGAAATGTATTTTACAAAAGCGCTTTTGACGGGGTTACCAATTTCGATTTCCAGGAAGGCATCAAGTGGACGCCCGCAGCCGGCGCTGTTACCGATAACCAGCGGCGACTGTTTTACCAGTTGCAGCTGAATTACGCAAAAACCATTGCGGAGCAACACCAGGTAACGGCCATGGGACTGATGAACCGCAATATTACCGCCAGCGGCAGTATGATCCCTTCATACCGCGAGGACTGGGTATTCCGCGCTACCTATACCTACAGGAATAAATATACCATTGAGTACAATGGCGCATATAACGGCTCGGAAAAGTTTGCGCCTGATTACCGTTTTGCTTTCTTTTCTTCCGGTGGGGTGAACTGGATCGCCTCCAACGAGCGCTTCATGGAAAATATAAAATTCCTGGACCTGCTGAAGTTCCGTGCCTCTTACGGGCAAACGGGTTTTGATAACGTGGCCGGCCGCTTTTTATACCTCACCGAATGGGGATATGGTGGAAGGGCCAGGCTGGGTACCACCGGTGAAGGCGCAGAACAAAGCCCGTTCAACTGGTACCGTGAAGCTACTGTAGGAAACCCGAACGTGCAATGGGAGCAGGCTGAGAAAATTAATGCGGGCGCCGATTTTGAATTGTTCAAAGGCTTCATAAAAGGTAAGGTGGATTTCTTTGAAGATAAACGCTCCAAAATATTGCTTGCCAACAGGGCCTCTGTTCCTTCTTACTACGGTACTACGCCTCCTGTAGCTAATCTTGGCCGGGTAACCTCGCGCGGGTATGAACTGGAGCTGCACTTCAGCTACCCGCTCTCCAAAAAACTCCGGCTCTGGTCTGATCTCAACATGACGCACACGAAGAACAAGATCATTGAAGCAGATAACCCTCAATTGTTACCAGCCTACCAGAAATCCGAAGGAATGCAGATAGGCCAGGCTTATTCTTATGTGAGCCAGGGCTACTACAATACATGGGATGAGCTTTATGGCAGCACTATTCACAATACCAACGATAACCAGAAACTGCCGGGCAACTATTACATCGTTGATTATAACGGCGATGGCGTAATTGACGCAAGAGATAACATTCCTTATGGCCACAGCGGCTGGCCTACCAATACCTATAATGCCACGTTTGGGGTAGACTGGAAAGGACTGAGCGCTTTTGTACAATTCTATGGCGTGAATAACGTGACACGGCAGGTAGTGTTTAATAGTCTTGGTTCACAGGGCCACACGGTGTATGATGAAGGCAGCTACTGGTCGAAATACAATACCAATGCAGATGTGCCCATGCCGCGGTGGTTATCTACTCCTGCGGGTTATTACCGGGGCACCCAGTATATGTACGATGGTTCCTACCTGCGGTTAAAGAATGCTGAAATCGCCTACACACTCGATAAAGGATTTATAAAACGGGCAGGACTTGAATCGGTGAGAGTGTATCTCAACGGCAATAACCTGGCAGCCTGGAGCAAGATGCCCGACGACCGTGAATCAAATTTTGCCGGTACCGGCTGGGCATCACAGGGTGCTTATCCTACCGTGAAGCGTTACAACCTCGGCGCCAATTTTACTTTCTAAACAGGTATTTTATGAATAAATATACAAAGCTATTGTTTGCAGCTGCCGGCGCGATGATGATCCTGGGGCTGGCATCCTGCAAGAAGTTCCTGGATAAGGAACCACAATCTATCGTATCGGCCGATAATGCCTTCAGGAATTTTATCGCCTTCCAGGGATTTACGGAAGAGCTCTATCATTGTATACCGGATTTTACCAACGCCTATTGGACTAATTCCTGGAACTGGGGAGAAGATGAGATCCAGTCTACCGCACGTGATTTTCATTTTATCATAAAAATAGACAACGGCGATTTCTGGGGTTGGCAATCAGAGTTTGATGGTTGGCAGGCAGGTTGGATGGACCGGAACAATACCAGTACCAACGACGACCGTTTTGCAAAATCAATGTGGAAACTGGGATGGTATGGTATCCGCAAAGCCAATATGGGATTGGAGAATCTTGATAAGCTAACCGATGCCACCCAGGAGGAGAAAGACCTGATCAAAGGACAGCTGTTGTTTTTCAGGGGATGGTTTCACTTTATGTTTATCCAGTATTTTGGCGGATTACCTTATATTGATAAAGTACTGCCCGGTGATCAGAAACTCACCCTGCCCCGTCTTAAATACAATGAATGCGCAGATAAAGCGGCGGCCGATTTCAGGGAAGCGGCCAACCTGTTGCCGGTGAACTGGGACAATACTACCGCAGGTAAAAGAACGTTGGGAAAAAACCAGTTGCGCATTAATAAAATCATGGCGCTGGGCTACCTGGGCAAAAATTATTTGTGGGCTGGCAGTCCGTTGATGAACTATGTATCTACCGGCAGTAAAACCTATAACCAGGACTATTGCAAAAAAGCGGCGGAAGCATTTGGAGAGTTGCTGCAATTATGTGAATCCGCTGATGCCCCCTACAAGCTGGTAGAATTTTCAAAGTACTACACCAATTTTTACAGCACCGGTCAGAACTGGTTAATGCCAGGCAGCACCGAAGCTATTTTCCGCAGTCCTTATTACGGAGCGCATGGCTCTACTTATGGCACCGCCAAGCAATATGGCCCCGCTTTGCTTACAGAAGAAGCCATCACGTTTGTGCCTACAGCTAACTATGTAGATTATTATGGTATGGCAAACGGCCTGCCCATCAAGGATATCACGCAGGCGGATCCGGAATCGGGATACGATCCCGCTTACCCCTGGAGAGGCAGGGATCCGCGTTTCTACAACGATATCGTTTTTGATGGGGTAAAATGTATACAGGGCGCTACCACCGATGAGAGAAACCGCTATGCCAACCTGTATACCGGGGGAACCTATCGCGACATCAGCAGCGGCAGCCGCTCCGGTTATCTGCTCTACAAATTTATTCCCATCACGGCCAACAGATTTGATAATGGCTGGACCTATGACAAAGCGCTGAATATCCATCTCCCTTATATGCGCCTGGCGGATGTGTATTTAATGTATGCAGAAGCGGCCGCCCAGGGCTATGGCGTTGCCACCGGCAAATCCGGCAACTACTCCAAAACGGCAGTAGACGCCATTAACGTGATCCGCGACCGTGCCGGCGCAGGACGTGTAGCCGCCCGCTTCACCGCTTCGCTGGAGGCTTTCATGAGCGAAGTACGGCGCGAAAGAGCCGTGGAGCTGTCTTTTGAAGGCCATCGTTTCAACGACCTGAGAAGATGGATGTTACTGATACAAAGTCCGTATACGCTTAAAAAATCCGTTGAGTTCGACCGGTCCCCATCTTTCAGTACCACAGATCCGAAAAACAACCGGGTGCTCAATTTACGTGAGGCCGTTATCCTGGAGCGCAGGTATTCTGAAAAACATTACTGGCTGCCATTAAAAAATTCAGATGCCAATATGTACCTGGAATTTCCACAGAACCCGGGCTGGTAAAAACGCGCAGGCTTTATAGGTATCGTTTACTGTAAATTTTAAAATTCATGAATCAGATAAAAGCAATAATAGCGGGTGTAGCGCTGATGGGCCTGGCGCCGGTTTCACAGGCACAGGATACCGCCGTAAAAACGACTACCGTTATCCCCGTAAACAATAAGGTGCAGGTGGCCTTCCGGAAGGTAGATAAAAAAGACCTGGCAGGTGATGTTTCGGCAGTAGGTGTAGCATCGCAGATGAACCTGAACTATATGACCACCAGCCTTGAAAATATGGATGGCTGGATAAATGGATTTAACGGAAACAGCATATGGGGCATGGGCAGTTACCTGCTTATCATTGATGGCGTGCCCAGGGACGCAGGTAATGTATTGCCCACTGAAATAGAACAGATCTCTTTTCTCAAGGGAGTGAATGCAGTGGCGCTTTATGGCAGCCGGGCGGCAAAAGGAGTGGTTTACATCACCACTAAAAGAGGTAAACCAGGTAACCAGCAGATTAACATCAGGGCCAATGCCGGTGTCAATGTTCCCAAAGCCTATCCTCATTACCTGGGATCGGCGGAGTACATGACGCTTTATAATGAAGCCCGGCGTAACGATGGACTGGCAGAACTGTATAGCCCTGAAACCATTTACCAGTACGCCTCCGGTAAAAATCCATATAGGTATCCCAATGTGGATTATTACTCCGGTGAATATCTCAAAAATTCCTTTGGCCGTTATGATGTAACAGCGGAAATATCCGGGGGAAATGACAAGGCGCGTTACTATACCAACATTGGTTACCAGACTTCCGGATCATTGCTCAACTTTGGCGAGGCGGTGAATAACGGTTCGTCCGACCGCTTCAACCTGCGCGGCAATGTGGATGTTAATCTCAACCAGTATATTTCCTGTAATGTAGATGCTACTGCCATTTTCTATACCGGCAGAGGCGTAAATGCCAACTACTGGGAAAGCGCGGCTACCTTGCGCCCGCACCGTTTTGCGCCGCTCATCCCGCTGGATATGATTGAACCAACAGATGAAGCGTCTAATGTGTTTGTGAAAAACAGCAATCATATTATTGACGGGAAATACCTGCTGGGTGGAACGCAGCTGGATCAAACCAATCCGTTTGCAGCTATTTATGCCGGTGGCAACAACAAATACATCAGCAGGCAGTTCCAGTTCAATACCGGCGTGAATGCAGATCTGCGGAATGTATTGAAAGGGCTTTCTTTCCGCTCTACCTTTGCGGTTGATTATAACACTTCCTATAACCTGGCCTTCAATAATACCTATGCGGTGTATGCGCCTACCTGGAATAATTATTCGGGAGTGGACCTGATCAGCAGTCTTACCCAATACGGCCAGGACGCTACTTCCGGCGTACAGAATGTAAGCAACAGCTGGTACCGGCAAACCATTGCCGCTACAGGTCAGTTCAATTATGTGAATTCCATTAACAACCGGCATCATCTTTCTGCTGTGTTACTGGTGAATGGTTTCCAGCAATCTGAATCGGCCGTGTATCACCGTACCAGTAATGCCAATCTGGGTTTGCAACTGGGCTACAATTTTGATCATACTTACTACATTGATTTCAGCGGCGCCGTAGTGCACAGTGCGAAGCTGCCGGAAGGCAACCGTACCGCTTTTTCACCTACCGCCTCATTAGGCTGGCGGCTCAGCAACGAGCCTTTTATGCGCGGTGTGCGTGGAGTGGATGATCTGCGGTTAACCGCCAGCGCAGGTATCCTGCATACTGACCTGGATATTGCCTCCTACTATTTATACCAGGGTGTTTATACTACACAAGGCAGCTGGTTTGGATGGAAGGATGGTACCGGTGTACAGGCCACAGAATCCAGGCGGGGCGCCAATCCTGCTATGCGTTTCCCAAAGAGGGAAGAGATCAGCATCGGTTTGCAGGGATCTTTTTTCCATGAACTGGTAAAACTGGATGGTAATTTCTTTGTAAACCGTATCACCGGCAACATCATCCAGCCCGACGTGTTGTTCCCTTCTTATTTCACCACAGGCTGGCCGGTGTCTTCTTTTATTCCCTATATCAATTATAACGACGACAAACGCGTGGGCGTTGATTTCAACCTTAGTTTAAACAAAAAGCTGTCGGCCATTAATTATTCCATAGGGCTGGTGGGCACCTGGTATAAAACCACTGCTACCAAACGTGCGGAGGTGTATGAAGACAATTACCAGAACCGCCAGGGCAAGCCTTTGGATGCAATATGGGGACTGCAGCACCAGGGCTTTTTCCGGGATGCAGATGATATCAAAAATTCTCCCTCACAATCTTTTGGCCAGGTGAAACCAGGTGATATCAAGTATAAAGATCAGAATGGAGATGGCATTATTGATACCCGCGATGAAGTATACCTGGGCCGTGGGGGCTGGTATGGCTCGCCGCTTACGCTGGGATTAAATATCAGCCTGCGGTGGAAAGATCTATCCTTCTTTGCGCTGGCCCAGGGCCGGTTTGGTTCCTATGGCATGAAGAACAGTTCCTGGTTTTGGGTAGATGGGGAAGACAAATATTCCGAAGTGGTAAGGGACCGCTGGACGCCTGAAACAGCAGCGTCGGCGAAGTACCCGCGTTTAACCACCTTCAACAGCGACAATAACTTCCGCAATTCGGATTTCTGGTTGTACAAGGCCAATCGCATCGACCTGGCTAAAGTGCAGATCTCTTATGATCTGAGCGGCCTGATTGGCAATAAGAAAATTGTGCAGGAGATGGGCGTGTATGTGAGCGGCTTCAATCTGCTCACGCTTTCTGCCGAACGTAAGCTGATGGAGATGAATATTGGCAGTGCGCCGCAAACCCGCTTATATAACCTTGGTGTAAAAGCAATGTTCTGATTCCTGTTTTTCAATCAATCAAGTTTCCACTTTATGAAAAGAAATATCATCATATTCCTGTCATCTGTTTTTTTGCTTACCGGCTGTAAAGACCTGCTGACGCCGGAAATAGAGAATAACCAGGAGCTGGGGAATTATCCTCCCAATAATGCAGGGCTGCCGTTTGGCGTGTTGCTGAATGGTTATAACCGCATACCCACCAATTCATGGTCGTTTAACGATGTAGCTACAGACGATGCAGTAACCAACGATCAGAACAATACGTTCCTGAAAATTGCCAACGGGCAATGGACCGCCAATAATAACCCGCTTAACCAGTGGGGCAATGCATACGCGGCTATTCAATATCTCAACATTACACTAAGGGATGTAGACACCGTAAAATGGGCCGCAGACCCGGTGGTGAGCAAATTGTTCGCCATGCGGATAAAGGGAGAAGCCTGCGGCCTGCGCGCTCTTTTCTACTATCACCTGCTGCAGGCGCATGCCGGCATGTCTGAAAGCTCCGCTATACTTGGAGTGCCCATTAACCTGGATGTACAGGGAACCAATTCCGACTTCAACAAGCCCAGGAGCAATTTTGATGCTTGCATGAAGCAGATCTACAGCGACCTGGCGCAGGCCGATCAGCTGTTGCCTACTGATTATGAGAATATCCCCAACGCATCGCAGATACCTCCGAAGTATGGCACTGTTACCAAAGAGCAGTACGATCGCGCCTTTGGTTCCGCTTTCCGCGGTTTCCTTACCGGCCGCATAGCAAAGGCTATCCGCTCAAAAGCGGCATTGCTGGCGGCAAGCCCCGCTTTCAGCAGCGGCAGCACCACCACCTGGGCAGATGCGGCAAATTATGCCGGTGAAGTAATTGCCCTGAAAGGCGGAATAAGCGCTTTATCGGCCAATGGGCTTACCTGGTATTCAAATGCTTCAGAAATAGCCGGGCTGGCCGATGGCGCCAATCCATCTGAAATACTCTGGAGAAATAATTATGGCGATAACCGCGACCTGGAACAAGCCAATTTTCCACCCAGTTTGTTTGGCAACGGCCGTATTAATCCTACTCAAAACCTGGTGGATGCATTCCCGATGGCGAACGGTCTTCCCATTACGGATGCCGCCAGCGGTTATGACGCCTCTAATCCTTATGCCGGAAGGGACCCCCGGTTGCGTATGTTCATTTTAGTGAATGGCGGTACTGCAGGACCGAATAATACAACGATCAATACCGCGGCAGACGGGCCTACCAATGATGCGCTGAACAAAGTGGAAACATCCACACGCACCGGTTACTACCTGCGCAAGCTATTGCGCCAGGATGTAAACCTTAATCCCAACTCGGCGAACAACCAGCGACATTATAAACCGCATATCCGGTACACGGAAATTTTTCTCAACTACGCAGAAGCTGCCAACGAAGCCTGGGGACCAACAGGTACCGGCGCTTACAGTTTTTCCGCCTATGATGTTATTAAAGCCATCCGCACAAGAGCCGGCGTAGGTACTACCAACGGCGATCCTCACCTGGAACAGTGCAGGGGCAGCAAGGAACAAATGAGGGCGCTGATCAGGAATGAAAGGAGAATAGAGCTGTGCTTTGAAGGCTTCCGCTTCTGGGATCTGCGCCGCTGGAATGCCGGTCTTGGTGAAACCGCCAAAGGCGTAAGCATACGGAATAATAATTATTCCGTTGTAAATGTGGAAAACAGGCAGTTCCAGCCATTCATGATCTATGGCCCTATTCCTTACGGAGAGATCCTGAAGTTCAGCTCCCTGGAACAGAACAAAGGCTGGCGCTAACAGGATATTGCTTTATAACGAAATAATTTTTTCCTGATTTTGAAATTAATGAAGATGAAAAAGTTCTTAGTGCCCGTGATGCTGCTCTTTATACTGGCAGCATGCAACAAGGAGGTTACCTTCCCGGATTATGAATACCAGACCGTGTATTTCGCTTACCAGTATCCTGTGCGGACCATCACTTTCGGTGAAGATATATTCAGCACCGAGCTGGATAACCAACGTAAATGTAAGATCATGGCCACCACGGGAGGCGTTTATTACAGTAAAAAGGACCTGCATATAGGGATCAGGGTAGATAACTCCCTGCTGGGAAATGGCCTGCTGTTTGGCGCAGGGAAAGAGGAGATCCTGCCCATGCCCGCCAATTATTATTCACTTGCCGCGGGCGAGATCGTGATCCCCGAAGGCACGCTTGCCGGAGGAGTGGAAGTACAGCTCACGGATGCTTTTTTCAATGATCCCAAAACCACCAGGAATACTTATGTGATCCCGCTGCGCATGACCGATAAATCCGGCGCGGACTCTATACTGAGCGGGAAAGATTTTATCCTTTACGCCGTGAAATACGTGAACACCTGGCATGGGAACTACCTGCGCAGGGGAAAAGATGTAGTGTCCGGAAACGTGAACCAGACAATTGTAAGGCATAAGGAATATGTGGAGTCCGACGAGGTGAATAAACTGAACACCCGTTCTGTGAAGGAGCTGGAATTCCCGGTAGTGTATAAAGACAAAGACGGCGTGAATGTTTATTGTACGCTGCTGCTTACGTTCGACGACCAGGATAAATGCACCATTTCCGCCGGCAGCGCAGGTTTTACAGCAACAGGAAGCGGCCGGTTTGTAAAGAGGGGAGAGAAGAACAGCTGGGGCAGTAAAGACCGCGATGCGCTTTATCTCAATTACCAGGTGGCCGTGGCAGGTATGCAGGTGGCTACAACTGATACGCTGGTATTAAGAGACAGGGCGGTAACCATGGAAACATTTACGCCAGTAAGTAAATAACTACTAAAGTAATTTTTATGAATCGACTTTATAAAATAGCCGTTGGTTTTATTGGTTGTGTTATCATTACTTCCTGCAATAAATACCAGGCGCTCGATTTTAATGTAGATAAACCGGAAAGCATTGCCGCCCAGGAAAACATAGATGCTTACCCTGCCCTGAAAAGTTATATTAACCGCGTTGCCCATCCCGGGTTTAAGCTGGGAGTAGCGCTGGGATTGCAGGAATACCTGGATAAGGGAGTGATGTACCGGTTAGCCAACAGGAACTTCGATGAAATAGTACTGGGTTATGAAATGAAACATGGAGCCGTAGTGAAGGTCGATGGCAGTTTAGACCTGGTGAAAATAAATTCCCTGCTCCAGGCGGCAGGTGCATCAGGGATGCAGGTATACGGCCATACCCTCATGTGGCATGCCAACCAGAATGCCAGCTACCTGAAGGGATTAATCAGTCCTTTACTGGTAACATCTCCCGCCTATCCGAATGACCTGAGCCTTGCAGGGTTGAAGGATAAAACTTTTACCGGCTGGAGCGTGGCGCATCCCGGGGCTGGTATTTCCATCGCAGATGGAGAAGGCATGGGAGCAGGGAACAAAGCCATTAAGCTGGTAGCCGGCGCCGGCTCGAATGCCGCTACAGACCTGCAGTTAGTGACGCCGGGCGTGACGGTGAATAAAACGCATAAGTATGAAGTAGTGATGTATATCAAATCTAATGCAGCTGGTGAAGGAAGGATCTCTTTTGAAGGATTGAATAACAATACGCCTTCGGTAGACTGGACCAAATCAGGAACGGCTTCTGCTACCTTTACTACCGGGATTTCGTGGAAGGAGATCCGTTTTACAGTAGATGATTTTTCCGGGGATCGTATTAAGCTGCATTTTGACCTGGGGTACAAACCCGGGGTGACTTATTACATCGACGTCAACAATTTATTCGTATACGATACCCAGGGCACACCCGTGGTCAGCAACCTTGTAAGCAACGGCAATTTTGAATCCGGAAGCGGCTGGGGAGGCTGGGGAGGCAGCTCCACCCGCGGTGTCACCGCTGATGGCATGGGAGTAGGTAACAAAGGCAAAGCCTTTTATGTGACCAATCCTGCAAAAACCGCTAACTACTGGGAGGTGCAAACCAGCTACGACTTTGCCGCCCCGCTGGATAACGGGGAAACCTATGAATTGAGTTTTTGGGTGAAAGGCACAGCCGCCGGGATCATCCGCCCGGAATTGCAAAGCGCCGACTATTCCTCCAACGGGTATGGACAGGTGGCGGTTACTACGGAGTGGCAGCAGGTGAGCGTAGCTGCCACGGCTACTGCGGCCAACAGAACACGGCTGGTTTTTAGTTACGGTGAATTTGCCGGTACCGTTTATATCGATGATGTGGTATTAAAGAATACAAAAGCCACCGGCGGCGCTACTACTATCGTGGAGAAAACCGCAGCGGAAAAAAAATCCATCCTTACCACAGCGCTTGATAAATGGATGAACGGCATGGTAGGAGCGGGGAAACCCATGGTAAAGGCGTGGGATGTGGTAAATGAGCCCATGGATGATGGCAACCCTTATGAATTAAAGACGGGTATAGGCAGGCCCAACATAGCAGCGGACGAATTCTTTTGGCAGGACTACCTGGGCAAGGATTACGCAGTTACCGCATTTAAAATGGCCAGGCAATATGGCAATGCAACCGATATTCATTTTATCAACGACTATAATCTTGAATACAGTCTTGATAAATGCCGTGGCCTGATTGCCTATGTGAATTATATAGAAAGCAAAGGCGCTAAAGTAGATGGTATTGGTACCCAAATGCATATCAACACTACTACCAGTAAGGAGAATATTGCGGAGATGTTCAGGCTGCTGGCGGCCACCGGGAAACTGATCAAAATATCCGAACTGGATATAGGCGTAGGCGTTAAAACACCCCAGGCTACTGCGGAGCATTACAAAGCCCAGGCGGATATGTATAAGTATGTGATCGATAAATATTTTGAGCTTATTCCTGCAAAGCAACGCTATGGCATTACCATCTGGAGCCCTTTAGACAGCCGTGCCAATTCTTCCTGGCGGGCAGGCGAGCCGATAGGCATCTGGACAGAGGCGTATGTGAGGAAGCTGGGTTATGCAGCTACTGCGCAGGCGCTGGAAGCTAATGCGAAATAACAAGCGGGTTTTGTCTGACACAGGATTACACTGATTTTGCTGATTTATTTTTTTGAAATTATTTTAATATTTAGGGAGATGAAAGCAGGTATGCTTTTATCTCCCTAAATACTTTTATAAAATCCCCAAAAATAAAAATCAAACAAATCATTATAATCAGCGTAATCATGCTCCAGGACAATCGCCGAAGGCGATCCACCTCGCTGCATTTACACTTTTTCGCCGGCGCTGCCTTTTTTGATCTGTGCAACAAATTCCGATGGCAGCATATTGTATTTGTTCCTGAATGATTTAGCGAAATAGTTGGGCGTGGAGAAGCCTACCTGGTAAGCGATTTCGGCAATGGTCATGTCGCTTTTTTTCAGGAGGGTCATGGCTTTTTCCAGCCGGTAAGAGCGGATGTACTCCACCGGCGTTTGCCCTGTCAGCTCCAGCAATTTATTATACAAAGAGCTGCGGCTCATACCCACTTCTTTACTGAGGCTCTCCACGGAGAGTTGCGAATCGGTGAGCTTTTCTTCCAGGTGGCTCACAATTTTATTGAGCAGCTTTTCTTCTGATGATTCTTCCTGTACTTCCGGGGCCAGTACTTTTATTTGTTTGGTATACGTGTTTTTCAACGTGTGGTTAAGATGCAGCAGGTTCCGGATCTTCGCGTGAAGGATCTCGAAATTAAAAGGCTTGATGAGATAATCGTTGGCGCCGGTTTCCAGTCCGGAGATCTGTTGCTCTTCATTGGTAAGCGCTGTGAGCAATATTACCGGGATATGGCTGGTTCTTTTATCAGACTTGAGTTTTTGCAGCAGGCTGATGCCGTCCATCTGTGGCATGGTGATATCGCTGACAATGATATGCGGGTGCAGCGCCAGCGCCTTTTGCCAGCCTTCTTTTCCATCGGCTGCTTCTATCACCTTGTAGCTGTTGCGGAGGTTGTCTTTGAGATAGAACCTGAAGTCTTCATTATCTTCCACCAATAAGATAGTTGACATTTCAGGGAAATTTTCAGGTCCGGCGGCAGCCTCCTGCAACACCGGCTGTACAGGTGGCAACACTATTGGCAGCAGCGCAGATGCAGGAGTATGTTGTTCCGCTACCTGTAAAGGGAGTTGTATGGAAAAGGCAGCGCCTTGCCCGGATTCGCTTTCCACTTCAATAGTGCCTCCATGCATTTTTACAAATTCCTTTGTGATAGATAGCCCAATACCGGTGCCCTGGTTCAGTATAGCGGAGCTGGTATTGGTTTGGAAGAAGTGGTCGAATACTTTTTCCCTTTTGTCTTTAGGGATACCGATGCCTGTATCTTTCACCACGATGAGCACCCACTGCTGACCAGGAGCGGCGGGCTTTTCCGATAGTTTTAATTCCACCGTTACGCTGCCGTCTTCCAGGCTGAATTTAAATGCGTTCGACAGTAAGTTGAAAAGGATGCGCTCCATTTTATCGTGGTCAAAGAAAACATACAGCGATTCCGGGACGCTGTTAAAACTGAACCGGATCTTTTTTCTTTCGGCAAAGTCGGTAAAGGAATCTGTCACTTCTTTTATAAAGGTCACCAGTTCTCCTTTCGACAACTGCAGTTTCAGTTCATGTTCTTCCATCTTCCTGAAATCCAGCAATTGATTCACAAGATTGAGCAGGCGCCTGGAGTTGCGTTTGATCATGTTCAGCTTTTCAATCCTGTTGGCGGTTTTTTCCCCGGCGATCAGTTGTTCCACGGGGCCCAGGATCAGTGAAATAGGCGTTCTGAAATCGTGACTGAGATTGGTGAGGAATTTAATTTTCATCCGGTCCAGTTCACGTACCCGTTTGATCTCCTGTTTTTCCTGCTCTGCCAGGAACTTCTTTCTTATCCTGGCGATGCCCAGGTAGCGGCTGTACAGCAGGAGCGCGCAAATAACCACGGCATAAAATATATAAGCATACACGGTGCGCCAGAATGGAGGCCGCACGTAGATCTTTATGGTAGTATCGCCGGTATTCCAGATGCCGTCGTTATTGCTTGCTTTTACATGAAAGGTATACACCCCCGGATCCAGGTTGGTGTACGAGGCAGTGTTGGCGGTACCCGTGTAGTTCCAGTCTTTATCAAACCCTTCCAGTTTGTAGGCATAGTAATTTTTCCGGGGAATGGTATAATTCAGTGCTACAAAGCTGAGGGCAAAATTCTGTTTGTATTCAAGCCTGATATCGCGGGTAACAGAAATATGGTCTTTGATTGGACTGTCTTCCCCGGGGATCACAGATTTATTGGACACCTTTAGATCCGTAAGCAGTACCACCGGTACATTTTTATTCACCGTTAAACTGCAGGGGGTAAAGTAATTAAAGCCTTCAAGTCCGCCGAACATAATATCTCCGTCGGACAAGCGTATCCCGGATGTATGCACGAAATTATTATTCTGCGCGCCGTTATAATGGGTATAGTTCCGGATCTTTTTTGAGAGGGTATTAAAGCTGCTGATACCGGTGTTGGTACTGAGCCAGAGGGTATGGTCCCGGTCTTCCAGGATCTGGTAGATAGTAGTATTCTGCAATCCATCTTTTTCAACGTAGTTGATAAACCGCCCGGTG
The DNA here is from genome assembly GCF_036569185.1 of Chitinophaga sp. Lineage (GTDB taxonomy): Bacteria > Bacteroidota > Bacteroidia > Chitinophagales > Chitinophagaceae > Chitinophaga. Next base: position 25,410 of record NZ_DATCRD010000172.1, on the reverse strand, counting down.
GTTTTATCGAAAAGGCTCAGGCCTCCGCCATAAGTGCCTACCCACATGTTGCCGCGGCTGTCGCGCAGGATCACCTGGATCTTATCGCCCGACAGCTGGCTGTTGCTTTGCGTATAGATATCCCATTGGCCGGTACCGGGATGATAAACGCCGATGCCTCCGCCATGCGTGCCTATCCAGATGTTGCCGGCCGCATCTTCCTCTATGGTCCGGATGTACCCGTTGAGCGGCAGTTTTTTTTCACCGGGCATACCGGGCCTGGGATGGGGCGTAAACCTGGCAACGATTTCTTCATTCTTTAAGATATTCACACCACCACCGTTAGTGCCTACCCATACATTGCCTTTGCTGTCTTCCTTTATACAAAAAATATCATTGGCGTTCAGGTTGCCGGGGCCGGTACCTTTTACCAGGTGTTTATAATTACCGGTGGCTACGTCCTGTATCAGCAGGCCAAACCCATAAGTGCCGATGAACAGTTTCCTGTTCCGGGTATAATGAAGCGCCATAATGGAAATGTAATCGTTGGCCGGAAGGGGGATATTCACCGGCTGTACTTTCCCGGTTTGACGGTTGAACCGGAACAAACCGCCGCCATCAGTGCCAATCAGTATATCATCGCTGGTTTCTGCAAAAGCGCTTACTATAGACGATTTGCGGTTATGTGTATGGAAAATGGTACCGGGCTTAAAGTTAAAGAGGTTCAGGTTTTTATCGTATTTATTGACGCCGCCCCGAAAGGTACCTATCCAGTAAATTCCCTGCCGGTCGATATAAGTACATTTTATGGACTGGCTGGTGATGCTGTAAATATTTTCGTTATCGGGAAGGTAGTGATTGAAAGTATTGGTGACGGGATTAAGAACGATCAGTCCTTCCTGTGTACCGATCCATAACTGGTTATCGTTGTCTGGCTCGATGCAGTTCACCTGTATGTGACTGAAGAAGGTGTTACCGCTTAGCCGGGCATAGGAGGTAAATCCTTTGCCATCCGGTTGCAGTATACAAAGCCCCGTGGCGGTACCCACCCAGAGCCTGCCGTTTTTGTCTTCTGTAATAGCCTTCACATCATTATCTGCTGCGCCGGCACCGGCGTTGCTGTTAAGTATCAGTTTTAAAGCACCGGTGGAAGGGGAATACCGGTAAAGGCCGGTACTGGTGCCCACCCATACCTGTTGTTGATGGTCCACAAAAACGCAGGCCAGCGCCATGGTCGCATCGGGGTTTTCCTGGCCGGTGCGCAGCCTGATCCTGGAAATCTGCCGGGTGGCAGGGTTGAGAAGGAACAGGTTTTCGAACTGCGCTATCCATACTTTGCCGGAGGTATCGCTGCAGATGTCCAATATAACCGCATTGGCAGGGAGCTCAGGAGTATTGGCATTTACGGGAAAGTGGATGAAGGCGTCCTTTCTGCGGTTGTAGAGGCTCAGGCCGCCGCCGCCGGTGCCTATCCAGAGGTTACCGGTTTTATCTTCGTGCAGCGCTAATACTTCGTTGGCCCTCAGGCTGGAGGAATCGCCGGGGTTATGCCGGTAAACGGTAAAATTGGTACCGTCAAATTTGTTTAAGCCATCATCTGTGGCAAACCACATCAGGCCGTATTGATCTTTGATAACGCAGTTCACCGCATTGGAGATCAGCCCGTCTTTCGAGGCCAGTGTGGTGAAATTTATCTTTTTGGCCTGGCTCCAGCTTATCCTGGCCAGGAATAGCAGACAACAGAAACAGGTTAGTTTATATTTAAACATAGATGGTAATCGTTAAAAGCAAGATGTTGGTTGAATGTTTCATACGTGGATCCCGGGAATTCATTTCTTCTGCCGAATTTAAGTATTGTAAGTCAATCTTAAAAGTAAATATACCTGGTACATGCCCGGAGGCAGTCTGTTACAAGATAAATTATTGTCTGAACGACAATTGTGCTATGAATTTCAACAAATGAGCTATCGGCGGAAAGATGCGCCGGGTATTTTTGTTTTATCATCAGCAGTTACCTGGTAAGTATGATCGGGTGACTAAATGTCAGCACGTTATGTAATTCTATGAAGATGCGTAATAATTTATCCGCAAAGAATTTGAAAAGATACCTCGTTATGTTCCTCCTGCTGATCAGCACTTCGCTTCGTGCCCAGCAGTCGGATAATGAAGACGGCACCTATACCAACCCGGTTATCTGGGCCGATTTCCCGGACAATGACGTGATCCGTGTGGGAGACACTTATTATATGGTAGCCACTACCATGTATTTTTTCCCGGGTGTGCCCGTGCTGAAGTCGAAGGACCTGGTGAACTGGGAGTATGCCTCCAACGCGGTACAGCAGTTTAAACAACATCCCTTTTATGATTTGAACGGCGGCAACCGCTACGGGAAAGGGCAGTGGGCCAGCAGTATCCGTTACCACAACGGCAAATTTCATATCCTTTTCCTTACCCTCGATGAAGGCGGCTTTTTATGTACAGCAACAAAGGCGGAAGGCCCCTGGGAAATCCGGAAGCTGGTAAGACCGTATTACGATGCGGGGCTTTTTTTTGATGACGATGGGCGCATCTATATAGCGCATGGTTATTCTAAGATCTCGGTGACGGAGGTGGATTCCATGCTTGCACCTATCGGGAAAGACAGCGTGGTATTTGACAAAGTGCAAAGACGGGGGCTGGAGGGCGCGCATGTTTACAAGATCAACGGGTACTATTATATTTATGCCACTTATGGAGGCGGAGATGGCTACCAGTGCTGCCTGCGGTCAAAAAATATCTATGGCCCCTATGAAGAAAAGATTGTGCTGCGGGATGATATGAACCTCCATGGCATGGGCGTGCACCAGGGCGCATTAATTGAAACCCAGACGGGGGAATGGTGGAGCATTATTTTCCAGGACAGGATAGGCGTGGGAAGAGTGCCCACCTTGCAGCCTGTGCAATGGGTGGATGGATGGCCCATGGTAGGGAAAAATGGCCGCGCTGTGGTTACCTATACCAAACCCAATACAGGGGCGAGCGCACCGGTGCGTGTGCTGCCTACCAGCGATGAATTTAACGAAAGCAAGCCCGGGATCCAGTGGGCATGGAATCATAATCCCAACGACAGTGCATGGTCCCTGGCGGCGCGCAAAGGGTATTTACGGCTAACCACCAGCCATATTGCCACGGATCTCACCACGGCCAGAAACACCCTAACGCAACGCATATTTGGTCCGTTCTCAGACGCTGTTACAGAACTGGATGTAAGCCGGATGCAGGCGGGAGATATGGCAGGTATTGCCGTATTGCAGCTGCCGCATGCGTTAATAGGCGTAAAGGCAGGGGAGCAGTCGAAGTTCATAGTAATGGAGAATGCCGGGAAAATCATTGATAGCATTGCTTTAGGTAAAAGACAGGTCATCTTCTTTAAAGCATCGGTAAATACCATCCGCAACCAGGCTCATTTTTATTATAGTTTTGATAACCGCAATTTTATTCCCATCGGGGATACGCTGAACATGCAGTTTAACCTGAAGATGTTCACCGGCAACAGGTTTGCGCTGTTCAACTATGCCACCCGCAAGCCGGGTGGTAATGTGGATTTCAACTGGTTCCGGATGAAGACCCGCCAGGGCCCGCCCAATCTTTTTAAAGCCTCCTCGCTGGTGCAGGCGGAGATGTATGATGAAATACACCTGGCACGCGTAAAAGCCAGTGCGGATACAAGCCAGCCCGGGGAGCAGGATATAGCTCATTTAGCAGATGGCGCATGGTTCCGGTTTAACCGCGTGGATTTTGAGAATGGTTATAAGTACCTGCTGCTGCGGGTTTCCCCGGGGCAGGGGCATATTGATGTGTATGCAGATAAAGACTCATTGCATCCCATTGCGTCGGTAACATTGCCGGCTGCTTCGACAAAAGCATATACAACTATTCGTGTGCCGGTGAAGCAACTAACGGGAACGCACCAACTGACATTTAAATTTACAGGGAACACGGCAGCTGGTTTGAACTGGTTTTCTTTTACCAATGATCCCGGGAAATGATAAGGCGTACAGGTCTGTTTTTATTCACTAAATCAACATATATGCATCAGGGTTATTATAGCACAATATGGATTAAACGTGCGCTCTGCCTGTTTTTTTATGTGGCTGCATGTAGCCGGGTAAACGCGCAGGAGGTAACAAATAAAAAAGATACCGGTAAATATGCGTCACAGCCGCTGGTATCGCATATTTATACCGCTGATCCGTCGGCGCATTATTTTGAGGGTAAAATATATATCTATCCTTCCCACGACACTGCCACGCAAACTACCGAGAACGACAACGGCGATCACTTCAGGATGGCCGACTACCACATCCTCTCGATGGATGCCATCGGGGGAAAGGTAACAGACCATGGCGTAGCCCTGCGGGTGGAAGATGTACCCTGGGCATCGCAACAGCTATGGGCGCCTGATGCGGCTTTCTCAAAAGGTACCTACTATCTGTATTTCCCCGCTAAAGATAAACAGGGCATATTCAGGATAGGAGTGGCCACTTCCACGCGGCCGGAAGGCCCCTTTACCGCAGAAAAGGATCCCATAGCAGGCACCTATAGCATTGATCCCTGCGTATTCAGGGATGATGATGGCTCCTTTTATTTATATTTTGGCGGTATCTGGGGCGGGCAACTGCAGCACTGGAATAACAACCGTTATGATGCTGCTGCGAAGTTGCGCAACAAAGAGGAACCGGCCATCCTTCCACGTGTTGCAAAGCTTTCTCCTGGTATGAAAAGCCTGGAGGGAGAAGCGGCAGAAGTGAAGATAACAGACAGCGATGGCCGCCAGTTCATGGAAAAAGATAACGACAAACGTTTCTTTGAAGCAGCCTGGATGCATAAGTATAAAGGCAAATATTACTTCTCTTATTCCACCGGTGATACGCATAATATCGTTTACGCCATAGGCGACAGCCCATACGGACCATTTAAATACCAGGGGGTGATACTGAAACCTGTTGATGGCTGGACGAACCATCACTCTATTATTGAAACCGGCGGCAAATGGTATTTGTTTTACCACGATACACAGCTGTCGGGCAAAACGCACCTGAGGAACGTGAAGGTAACGGAGCTGAAGTATAACAGCGACGGTACCATTCAGCCTGTAAGCGCATTCAGATAACACCGGTTGTGGAAATAACTGTTTAATGAAATCATCTTTTATGAAATACACCAGCTATGCTGTTATAGCTTTGATTGTTCTGGGGAGCGTTTGCTGCTTCGCCTATCGCCGGCATCCTGCCGTAGCTCCCGGTACGGGAGGATTGAAAGACTATTACAAAAACTATTTTCCTATAGGCGTGGCCGTGTCGGCACATGCCCTGCAAACAGATGAAGCAGGACTGCTTATCAGCCAGTTTAATAGTCTTACCCCGGAGAACGCCATGAAAATGGGCGTTATCCACCCCGGCGAGCAGTGGTATAACTGGAAGGAGGCCGATTCCATAGCGGCCTTTGCCCGCAGGAACGGGATGAAGTTGCGGGGACATACGTTGGTCTGGCACAGGCAGGCGCCCGGATGGATTTTTAAGGATGCCAACGGGCAGCAGGTAAGCAAAGAAGTATTGCTGCAAAGGTTGAAAGAACATATTACTACCGTAGTAAAAAGATACAAGGGCACAGTGTATGCCTGGGATGTGGTGAACGAGGCGATCAGTGATGATCCCCGTGAATTTTGCCGGAGCTCTTTATGGTACCGGATCTGCGGGGAGGAATTTATTGAGAAGGCATTTCAGTGGGCGCATGAAGCCGACCCGGATGCGTTGTTGTTTTATAACGATTACAACGAAATAAACCCTGTAAAGCGGAAGAAAATAATAAAGTTGCTGAACGGCCTGGTAAGTAAAGGCATACCGGTTCATGGAATTGGCCTGCAAGGGCACTGGGCCATCAACGAACCTTCCAGGGAGCAGCTGGAAAATACGTTTAAGGATTTTATACCATTGGGCCTGAAACTGCAGATCACTGAATTTGATGTATCCGTTTATCCGAAGGAGCATGAGATGCGCACAAGACAGGCGGGCGACAGTGCAGCCGTTTTTACCCCGGCCGTAGAGCAGCAGCAGATCGAACAATTCAGTATGTGCTTTGAAATTTTCAGGAAGTACAGCAGTGCTTTAACCGGCGTTACTTTCTGGAATATATCCGACAGGCATAGCTGGCTTGATAATTTTCCTGTGCGTGGGCGGAAAGATTACCCGTTGTTGTTTGATAAAGACCTGCAACCTAAAAAAGCGTTTTGGTCGGTGGTGCGGTTTTAGATAATGAGAAAAAGTATGCAAAAGGGGCTGTTATGGTATTCTATAACACCCCTTTTTGCTTTTTATATTCTATATTTGCTGCCATTGGAAAATGAAAGGATAGCCAGGTTTTAATCGTAAGTTATGTCATTATTATATTCTTCCGCTATACCAACAGAAAGGATAGCCGCTATAGAAGCCGCATTGGTAAAGGCTTTCAATACTGCTGATGTTACCAGTATTTCCTTACTCGCAGGCGGATTGTCGGGTTCTGCTGTTTATAAAATTGTGACCGGCGGGCAACCTTATGTGCTTAAGCTAATCACCCCTAATAATGCCATTGCAATTCCCGATAGCCTGACCCTGGCAGCAACAGCCGGTATTGCGCCTGCACTGAGATATGAAGATAAACAGCAGGGGATTGTGATCAGCGATTTTATAGAGAACAAACCGGTGCGTGGTATTTTTGCGCCTGATAAATTGGCGGTTGAACTTGGGGGCGCTATTAGAACCCTGCATGAAATACCTTATAATGGCGAAGGAAAAGACCTGTTTGAAACGGTGGATGGGATGATTGAGCAGTTCAGGAAGACTAACATGCTTTCAGGGCCGTTATTTGACGAATGCTTTCAGCATTACGAAACCATCAGGAGCAGGTATCCCCGGACGGCGTCGGACAAAGTGTTTAGCCATAACGACCTTAATCCAAGTAATATTTTATGTGATGGGGAAAAGATATGGATCATTGACTGGGATGTGGCCTCTTTAAATGACCGGTATGTGGACCTGGCCAATGCGGCTAATTTCTTTGTGCAAACAAAAGAACAGGAGAGCGCATTGCTGCACGCATATTTCAACGGTGCTGTTGATGATCATAAAATGGCGCGCTTTTATGTGATGCGCCAGGTTTGCAGGATAATTTATTCGTTACTGATGTTCCAGCTTGCCCTGCAGCAAAAGCCAGCCGGTTATGAGCACGACCAGCAAATGGAAGGAAATGATTTAAGAGCGTTTGGCAGTTTAATGGCTTTGGGTAAACTATCGTTAGCAGCCTATGAAGGACAATTTATGTATGGAAAAGCCTTGTTTAATGAGGCGGTTCAACAAATGCGCACAAGCCGTTTTGCAGACGCAATAGCGCAATTTGAGTAGTAATGCACTACTCAGTTGGTTCCCATAGTTCAATTTTGTTCCCTTCCACATCCATGATATGTACAAACTTGCCGTAGTCGTAGCTTTCAATTTTATCGACGATGGTAACGCCTTCTTTTTTTAGCTCCTCCACCAGTAGCTCCAGGTTCTCTACCCTGTAGTTGATCATAAAGTCTTTGGTAGAAGGAGCAAAGTACTTCGTGGTTTCATCAAAAGGGCTCCATTGCGTACTGGCTTTCTTTGTACTGTCTGCACCTTCGTACCACTCAAAAGTGGCGCCGTAATCGTTGGTGTTTAAACCAAGATGTTTCTGATACCACTCTTTCATTTTGTTGGGATCTTTGCATTTGAAGAAAATGCCGCCTATACCTGTTACTTTTTTCATTTTTGCAGTTGTCTTATTTTGTGGTGTTATGATGGTATTAAATGTGAAACCAGCGCAAAATGCTGATATTGTGATCAGGGATATTAATGTCGCTTTTTTCATGATCCCTGTAAATTAAATATATTTTTGTTCATTGTCAAGCGCTGGTCAGGCGTTACCAGGGAAAAGGTTTTCAAAGAAGTGCCGTTAAGGTTCCAGACCCAGGGTTTGGCATACCTCATAGTAATTATCCCAGTTGATATTGGCTTTACGTGCAGGTACGCCACCGGGAATGAGAATATAGCGGTAACTATCCTCGTCATAATCGGTATAAAAATTAGTGTATATGTAAATCTCCCCCGCGAAGAAAACATACATGGCATAATGCCCGCCACCTTCTTCAATATTCAGCTTTCGTATTACGTTCCGTGATTTAACGTACACATTTATTTCGCCTTTGTCTATAATATCCTGTGTAAGTTTGGGTGCAAGAATGCGGGCTGCATTCCCGGAGAAACCCAGCTTGATCCAGTTTGAATAAATTACGTTAGCTGTTCCTGTGGCGCCTGTGGGGCCGGTGTTGCCTTTATCGCCTTTATCCCCTTTGTCGCCTTTTTCTCCCTGTTGTCCCTGCGGACCAGCGGGCCCGTCTTTTGAGCAGGAGGTAATGCCAATGGTCAATGTGGCTATTAGCAGGATTAGTATTAATTTGTGGTACATGGTATATAGTTTTTGTCAAAGTTTTATTGAAAAAGAGAGAGGGAGAAATGCTTTTGAGCCGTTGGTAGGAATGAGTGAGTGGGTGGGGATTTTCCGGGAATAGGGTTGCAGACGGCTTGCCAATTTAAAAGGGAGGTTAGATTAATAGTATAGACAGCATCGTTATGTTGATAGAAGTAATATTTAAAGGACTATTCTCTACCCTTGATTTTAGCTTTTTAAAAAAGATATTGCCCGGTGCAAGAGAAGTTCGCTTCAATTTTCCCGAAATTTCTTTTAGAAGAGGGTATGATGAAATTCTCAATATAGTAAATTCAGATACCTATATTGATTTAGTAATTAATACCGACTACTTAAGTATAGAAGGTAAGATCATTCCAGGAGTATTAAGGATGAGTACTATTTCGATAGTAATGGAATAGGGAAGTTGTATAATGATCTCAATTATTAAGAAGGAACTTTATAGTAAGTTGCCAAAGTACAAACTGCGTTTTCCCTTTTTAAAAATTAAAAGATGACACCAGTAGAATTAGTAAAATTTGTATCATCAACATTTAAAAGTTATAGAAACAACACTAAAATTATTGAACGGCTTACAACACATGATGTTATTCATCCGTCTTTCGAGATGAGATACCTGATAAATAATATTGATTTTGATTTTGAACTGGAGAAGATAGTTACAACAAACGGGAATATTGTTGAAGCATATTTAGATGCCGCGGATGGGAGCCCTTATAGACTGGAAATGATTTTTGATGGAAAATGGTATTTGAAGTCATATCTTTTTCTATGCCAGGGTTGCTTAAGTGAGGATAGTACATGTCTTGTCTGTGGCGGGTCGGGCTGGGGCGTTTTATAATTTAAAGAATGTTACCGGAATGAAAAAAATAAATAACCTGGAAAGGATTACAAGCATCTATCCAGCATGGAAACCATCGGACATTGCATTTGTTAAAAGTGTTGAATGGGCAAGTCATTGTCTGACAATGGTTGCTTATTGCCAATTGAGAGGCAATGAGTCAGGCTGGCCTGATATGGCTACTGATTTTTTTGAAATAAAGCTGGATTTTCATAGTGTTTCAAATTTGAGACTTGATTTTCCTGGAAATGGATGGCAACAGATTTCGGGATTTAATATTCTTGATGTTTCAGCTAATGGCCTGGAGAATATCAATTTTCAGATTGAAGATTATGAGAACGGTGTCATCGGTTTTAATTGTGAAGCAATAGAAATTATAGCTGTTAGTGCACCCGTATCGCTATGACCCTATAAAAGCTGTTAATCTGCTTCACAGCAACCAATTTCAGCAAATTACCGGGGCCGGGGTATAAATGATTTATATCCTGCCAGGTATTGACACAAAGTTAACCTGTGGATACGCCATATCTATGAAAGTATAGCTATTAAAGAGCTGGAATAGGGCTCGAAATAACAGGCGTTTCTCCGCATACGACCCTGGTATACTTGTTTTAATATTATCGTTGTCTTGAGTAACACACTAAAACTGCACCGCAGGCAAACGCTTTACACGCTACAAGTTTTAACGCTAATTCGTTTTTTAAAGGATTGAAGGTTTGTTGTCCGTTGCCTAATGCAGCAGGGTTGGTAAGCACATAATACTCATCGATTAAATCATGTTGTATTAATGATGATACAAATGAATCGCCACCATATACAATAATGTCTTTCCCATCTTCATTTTTCAGTGCTTTTATTGCCTCTGCTAAGTTGCCATTTATAATGATTGTATTGGCCCACTTGCTGTCCCTGAGAGTATTTGAAAAAACTGCATTTGGAATTTCTGCAAACCGTCTTCCAAGTTTATGCTCACTATCATTGGGATTGTTTGCCACTTCAGTCCAATATGGAATAAACCCTTCCCCGGTTTTTCTCCCATGCAGAATGCAATCCACATTGGTGAGATTATCAATACTAAAGTCAGACATTCCGCTGTCCCACTTATTGTCAAGTAGAATGTTCATTTGTAATTTTATCTTTCTCATATTATTAGTTTTTACAAAAGTAATTAGGTCATTTTACAACCCAGATCGGCTATTGCGACATTTTAAGAGTTGTTTGCGACAAGTAGTGCGGTCGTTTTGTTTGCCGCTAATATTATATTTTCGCTATTATACGCTGCTGTCCCTTCCTGTTATATTTATACCCCGCCAACCACTGACACAGAATTCACCTATAGATACGCCGTATCTATAAAATATGGCTATTATAGGGCTGGAATAGGGCTCGGATACGGGGAATATATGGCGTAAACGAGGAGTATCCATACTGTATCCATGCCGTTGCTATATATTTAAACCTCCTACTTCTTCACCTCATAACGCAATTCCACGCTATTATCATTCAGCTTTTTCACTTCCAGCAGCGTTAGTTTATATTCAAGATCCACTTCCTCCATTAATGGCAGCCCCTTGCCAAACAGCACCGGCTCCACTACCAGGATAAGCTCATTTACCAGTCCTGCTTTTATAAAGGCACTTACGGTTTGCGTACCGCCAATGATCACGGCTTCGGTATGTCCTTTGGCGCTGAGTTGTGCAACAATTGCCTCGGGGCTGTTGCTGGTAAACTGTACATTGGGTTGGGCCGGTGTAGCTCCGGTATCATGCGTCAGCACCACCAGCGAGCCATCTTTCAGGGGCAGGTAATTAGGAGCAAGGATATTATAGGTTGTTTTTCCCATGATCACGGCCTGTGTACGTTCACAAATAGCCATAAATCCCTGGCCGTATTCGGGCGATAACCAATCCGGTACATTCCTGTTATTGCTGATCATTCCATTGGCGGAAGCAGCGAGATAGATAGTGATTTTCATCTTGTGTAGTATTTCTGTTATGATACAAAAATACTCCGGCCGGGTAAATTGGAGGCGCCCTGTAAGCGACAATCTCCGGGCGATTTGCGACATCAGAAAGATGATATGCCCCGGCAGCTGTAAGCGCCAGGGCATATTGATACGCTATTGTTTTTGCCCGTAAACCACCAGCGAAGCTTTAGCCAGTGTAGCAAAGTGCATGTTAAAACCTACATAGGGAGGCGTCGCATTTTTATCCAGCTCCAGCTTTTTACTGAGTGCATATACTGTGATCAGGTAACGGTGGGCCGGGCCTTCATTGGGCGCTGCGCCGATATAACCTGGCATACCGGCATCGGTATTGCTTTGTATGGCTCCTTCAGGAAGCAGGCGCCCACCGGGATCGCCGGCCCCGGAGGCCAGCTCACGGATGTTTGAGGGGATGTTGAATACTACCCAGTGCCAGAAACCACTGCCGGTGGGCGCATCCAGGTCGTAAATGGTTACCGCAAAGGATTGTGTCGCTGCAGGAGAGTTTTCCCAGTATAGCTGTGGCGATTGGTTCTCCCCGTTAAAGCCCATCCCGTTTGCATATTGCTTATTGGTGAGCTGACCGCCAAGCTCATTGCTTTTCAGTGTAAATGTTTGTGCGGCTGTTGCTGTTGTCATGATCTTTTCCATTTTGTTTGAATTGTTATTCAAAGGTAGATGCAAAGACCAGTCACAAAGGATGGGCAACCGTTCAGAAAATGTAGCTAAACGTTCAATTCAACAACTGGTACTGTTTGGGGGTGATGCCATACACCTGCTTGAAGGACTGTACAAAACTGGACAGGTTTTCATAGCCAAGCTCATAATAGATCTCATTCGCTTTGCGGTCGCTCTGCCGCAGCATTTGGGCCGCTCTTTCCATGCGTTTTTCCAGCAGCCACCTGTTGGGACTGTTGCCGTAAATACGGGCAAACCGGCGTTTGAAGGTAGACAGGCTCATGTTGCACAGGAAGGCCAGTTCTTCCACCGTGATATTGTTGTTTATGTGCGATGTAACCGCCTGGCGCACTACCAGGTCGTCGCCGGTGGCGGCGTTCATGTTCCTGATTTGCTGTATCTGCCCGGGGTATTGCACGGCAAGATACAAGAACAGCTCTTCCAGTTTTACCTTTTGCAGGTCATGATAAATGGGTTTATCGCCGCTCAGCATGTAGTCAAGTGAACGGGTGAAATTTACCAGGAACTCGTCTTTCTCCAGCAGCAGGAAGGGGCGATCAACCGGTTGTTTGGCCGGTTCGCCAATTAATGCAGCATGCCGGGTAAAGAAGTCTGATAATAGTTTGCTATCGAAGAAAAAGAGGATACTATGGTAGTCTGCATTTTCTGCAGGGATCTTTTCACTCATGAGGCAGTTCCCTGCGGCCAGCATTACGAACTGGTGAGGCTTTACGGTAACCTGTGTGCCTGCGAAATGAACGGTTTTCTCTCCGTCCAGCAAAAAGGTGAACAGGTTTTGCTGCAGCATTATCCTGGACCTGGCGGGAGGCGTAGTAGTGCGGTAGCGAAGAATAGAGGTAGACCCGTTATCAGTGCCGGGAGCTATGGCATATCCGTTCATAATAAGACAAAGTTAGCGAATTCCCTGGGGCAACCGCAGGTTATAGTATTTCTATATATCCGTCTGTTCCATTTACCCGGATCCTTTGCCCGTCTTTTATCAGCCTGGTGGCATTTTCTACTCCCACTACGGCCGGCAGGCCATATTCCCGTGCAATAACGGCTCCATGGGTCATTAGTCCCCCTACCTCGGTGACCAGCCCCTTGATGGCGACAAACAAAGGCGTCCAGCTGGGATCAGTAAAAGTGGTCACTAATATATCGCCATCTTCCAGGGCTGCATCTTCCATACTTAAAATAACACGCGCGCGGCCTTCTATCATACCAGAGGAAACCGGTAGCCCCGCAATGGCCCCCGCCGGCAAATGTTCCAGGCTATAGGCGCCGGTAACAATTTCCCCGTCGGATGTGATGACGCGGGGAGGAGTTAATTTTTCATATTGCTGATAATCTTTTTTCCGTTGATAAATAACCTGGTGATCCAGCTGCCGGGTGCGTACCACTTCCCGTAGCTCTTCAAAAGTGAGGTAGTAGATGTCTTCCTTTTCGTGAATAACGCCGGCTTCCAGCAGTTGTTCCGCTTCTTTCAGCAACGCCTGTTTGTAAACATAATACCGGCTGATCTGGCCGTATTTAGGATATTCCCGGTAACCAATAAAGTTCCGGATATAGCTGATCAGTTGTTGGGCTTCCGCCGCTTTTTGTTCTCCCTCCGGCAATTGTTTCAACCTGGATAACAGCTCTTCTTCTTTTGCCAGGGCTTCCTGTTTTCCCTGTTCAAATTTCCGCCGGCTGGCATTGGGCTCAAAGTTTTTGATATTGCCCAGGATCAGGGGAAGCAGGGTAGTTGGTTTTTCGCTCCAGCGGGTTTTAGTGATATCAATTTCCCCGCTGCATCGCATGCCGTATTTATTGAGATAAGCGATGATCGCTTCGCGGACTTCTTTTCCTCCTTCAAATTGTACCAGCTCCTCCAGGAAGTTTTCCTCTTTTACCTGTTGCAGGTATGCAATGATGGCAGGATAGGGGCGGATCACATCCGCCACATCCAGCAGTGCGAGGCCCATTTCTGAAGTAATATTGTGCTCTACGGATTGAGAAAGAATGTCGGCTACATTTTTTTCGCCCAGCCATGCGTATATTTTTTCGTTGACCCGGGTGTAAGCATCCATAGCGGTGAGGAACACTGCGGAGCTTCGCGGATTAAACAGGATCTTTTTAAATTCCTGGATATCTTCCTGAATAAAATCGAGCAGTGCTGATCCGGACTTTGATTGAATATTTTGTTTTAGCGCTTCTATGGACTCTTCGGAATGTTTAATCAACCCGCTAACAATGGCCGGGTCATTTTCAATCCGGGGCTGAAAGTCAGGCGTAGTGTCGAACTGGCTGAGCCTGGCGGAAGCCGGGGCTTCTTTGTCATCTGTGGTTGTTTTAATAAAGTCTTCCCGGCTGGTAATGTTTTGCAGCGCGCTTCTCACCAGCTGGTCTGATTTTCCCAATACATCGATCATTATTCTCCGGCCGGCGGGAGACGCAAGATGATGGGTGACATCTACAAACAGCCGGCCGGCGGCGGTACGCATAGGAGCGGGTGTTAGCATCAGGAAAAAGGATAACCCCAGCGGTTTCATGGCGTCGGTCATCATCTGGTTATGCCCCACGGAGATGTATACACGATTTTCCTGGTCGTTCGCCTCGGGGATGGGAAATAAAGTGGTGATAGGGCGGCTTTGTACAATATAAAATACGCCATCTGCCAGGCACCATTCAATATCCTGGGGAGCGCCAAAATGCGCTTCTATCTTTCTGCCCAGCTGTTCCAGTTGCAGGATCAGCCCATCAGTAAGGGTTTGTTGCTGCTGCAACGCAGGGGCAACCGTTTGTTCTGCTGTACCGCCATCTTTTAGGGGCTCAATGGCCAGCTTCTTTGCAGCGATGGTTTTACCGGTTATTTTACCGTTATGCACTTTATAGTTGTCCGCACTTACCAGGCCGGAAACAAGGGCTTCGCCCAGTCCGAAACCGGCATCGATGGATACCACTTTCCTGTTGGACGTGAGGGGATCAGCAGTGAACAGGATGCCTGATGCCTGCGGGAACACCATCTTCTGTACCACTACCGCCAGGTATACTTTATGATGATCGAAATTATTGCGGAGCCGGTAGATAACGGCCCTTTCGGTGAACAGCGAGGCCCAGCATTTACGGATATGCTGCAGGATGGCTTCTTTCCCGGTTATATTGAGATAAGTATCCTGCTGGCCGGCGAAGGAGGCCGTGGGCAGGTCTTCAGCGGTAGCGCTGGACCGTACCGCATAGGCATCCTGCTCTCCAAATTTTGTGAGGTATTTCCCCAATGCTTCACTGATATCTGCAGGTATGGGTATATTTTCAATGGTGCTGCGAATTTTTGCGCTGATGTGGCTGATCTGTTCCCCTTTTAAATGGGCTAACTCATCAAGCAGGCTGTTCAACGCCGGGTTGCTTCCTGTTATTGCTTTATAGGCATCGGTAGTAACACAAAAGCCCTCCGGCACCTGTATCCCGTTGATCAGCGACAGCTCGCCGAGGTTGGCGCCTTTGCCGCCTGCGATGGCAATATCTGATCTGTTTATCTCCCGGAAAGAAAGTAAATAGCTGTGCATCGTGATGGGTTTTATAGATGAGCAGCGTCAAAAATACAAGGTCCTAACCGGGAAAATATCGTTTCTGAACTATATTTTTTTTCGCACAATAATGATAATAGCAGGGGCGTTTTCTTACAAAATAGCAGCGTTTACACGCGTTTACCCATCTTTCCCGGGTATTTCAAAGAAAACCAATTACCTCCCGGATTTTTCCCAAATTCGAAAACAATTCAGTATTCGATAGCCGATCTTTGTGGTCGTGAATTTTTAAGCCTGTAAGCGTTGGCAAGTGCCGGATATACAGCAGGAATGGTCAGCCAGCAACATACCCTGTACCTGTAGTGATAAAGTGAGGAAGGCCCGGCTATGGTTTAATGCAAAAAAAAATTTCCTTTTTTGATCTGTGGAAACAAAAAATATCAGTAGCAATATTTATTAAATCAATCAAAAAGGCCACACAGTTCGCACCTGTGTGGCCACCCTCCTTATGAGAGGGGCTTAAAACGTGGTAAACATTAAAAGCAATGCAAAGTAAGCAAATTTTGTTGATGGCTTTCCTATGCCTTTTTTTAAACCTGGCAAAGTCACAGTCTCCTCTGCCAATACCGGCACAGCCATCGGTGATCCGGTTAAAAAAAGACCGGGACCTGAAAGAGGTGACCGTTTCAGGAAAAACGGAAGCAGAAAAAGTAAGGCAACAATCCTATAATGTAGTCGCGGTAGATGCTAAAAAGCTCTACAACACCGCTATGGATGTGAGCCAGGTATTGAACAAAGTAGCTGGCGTGAGGGTGCGGGAATCGGGCGGAACCGGCGCCGATCTTAATTTTTCGCTGAACGGGTTTACAGGGCAACAGGTGAAGTTTTTTGTGGATGGCATGCCTATGGACAACTTCGGCTCTTCCTTCCAGCTGAATAATATTCCCATCAATTTTGCGGAAAGAATTGAAGTGTATAAAGGCGTGGTGCCGGTATGGTTGGGAGGCGACGCATTAGGCGGCGCTGTAAACATTGTTACCAATACCGCTCCCCGCACTTATCTGGATATATCTTATTCCTATGGTTCCTTCAATACACATAAATCTTCCATTAATGCAGGTATCATTTCAAAAAGCGGTCTTACCCTGCAGGTAAACGCTTATCAGAATTATTCAGACAACAACTATAAGGTAAATGTGGATGTAGCCGATCTTGAAACCGGCGTGTATACGCCCATGCGTGTGCGACGATTCCATGACCGCTATCATAATGAAGCGATTGTTGCCAACATTGGCGTGGTGGGAAAAAAGTATGCGGACCAGCTACTGCTGGGCATCATGCTGGGCCGGAACCATGCGGATATTCAAACCGGTAACAGGATGTATGATGTGTTTGGAGGCCGTACCCGTAGCGGTTCTATCATTCAGCCCACGCTTAAATATACCAAAACCAGCCTGTTTGTAAAGGGGCTGGACCTGCGTATCTCCGGTATGTATAACCCAGGTGAGGAAAGATCGGTGGATACCCTGTTCCGCATGTATAACTGGCTGGGGCAATGGCAGTATAAGGATCCTAATAATCCTTCCACACCCGGCGGGGAATTCAGCCGGATGGATTACCGGTACAAGAATAACAATGGTATCGGCAACTTTAATCTTTCTTACCAGTTAAATGACCATCATTCATTTGTATTAAGCAATGTGGCGACTACTTTCAACCGCACGGGCGTAAATAAGTTTGACCCGGATAATGAGGCCGACAAACAACCAAAGAAAACATTTAAGAATATTGCGGGTCTTGGTTATAAGTTTGATTATAATGAGCGCTGGAGCACCAGCATCTTCCTGAAAAATTATCACCAGGGCAGCAAAAGCAGTATCCTGGCGGATGGGGAGTATTATCACCAGTCGGGTTCGGTAGACCAGTGGGGCTACGGTATCGCCTCTACGTATTTTATCCTGCCGGCATTACAGGCAAAGGTATCTTATGAAAAAGCTTACCGGTTGCCCAACAACGACGAGCTTTTTGGCGATGTAATTAACCTGACAGGGAACCCGGATCTGAAGCCGGAAAGCAGCGATAATATCAATATCGGCCTGAATTATAATTTTTATGTAAATAAGATCCATCACTTTGTAGTGGATGGCAACTTTATTTTCAGGAATGCAAAGGACTATATCCGTAACCAGCTGCAGGGTGTGAGCTTCACCGGCCGCCAGCTGATGATGCCGGTGAATACCCGCAATGTTACCAACAGGGGGGTAGATGCGGATGTGAGGTATACTTTTAAAGAACTGCTCACCGCCGGTGTAAATGTAACCTACCAGAACCTGCGGAATAATACCCGTATAGAACCAGGCAGCACAGTGCAGAGCCAGGTGTATAAAGACCGCATTCCCAATATGCCTTACTTCTTTGGCAACGCCAATGCAGCGCTTACGCTGAGAAATGTGATCTGGAAAGATACCCGGCTCAGTATAGGCTATAATATATTGTTTGTAGAAAAATTTTACCTGCGCTGGCCAAGCCAGGGCGCAAAGGATTCCAAATACATTGTACCACAGCAGGTATCGCACGATATGAATATCGTGTACTCCCTGAAGAACGGGAAATACAATGTGGGCGCAGGTGTGCTGAATATGTTTGACAAAACGCTGTACGACAATTTCAGTTTGCAGAAACCCGGCCGTGCCTTCAATGTGAAGCTGCGGTATTTCTTTGTAAAAGATCCTGCTTAATAAATGTAAATACTTCTTTCATCATAAAATAAAAACAAGATGTTCATTAAAAGACAAAGCAGTACGCTGCTCATGGGACTTTGTGTGGGTGCTGTATCCCTTTTCGGCGCTGGTTGCAGCAAGGATGATAACCCTGCGGGCAATGGCGGTGGCGATAATAACGGCGGCACAAAATCAAAATTTGTATTTGTGGTGTATACCGATGGCTCCGGTGGAGAAGCAGGTCGCTACATTGTGCCCGTAACAGATGTCACCAAAGGAACACTCACCACTACCGGGGTGGGCGTGGAAACGGAAGCCTATTCTTTTATTCGCCAGAACAACAAACTGTTTGGAATTGTGTATGCAGCGCAGGGGCCTACCACGCCTTACAAACTGGATGCAGACGGAAAGCTGGTACAGGCGGGCGCGGCTATCAATACAGAGTTCACCGGGATTTACGGCACCGTGAATAATGATGCCTATGTAGGCGGTTCCGTAAACCGTTCAAAAGAAAGCTCCGTGGCTACCCTCTATCGCTTTGATGCCGTGGGCAGTAAAGTAGCAGGGCGTAACAGCGTGGACCTGGCTAAGATCACCGGCACCGATGAGATGGCAGTGTGGAATGGGTTAACACAGGTAGGGAACAAAATTTATGTGCCTTATAGCAGCACTCCCGGTATAGACGGGCAGAATACGAAGTATGTAGACAGCACCTGGATTGCCGTATTCTCTTACCCCGAGCTGGCTTTCCAGAAAGTGATCCGTGATGGCCGCACCGGTTTTATCGGTAACTGGTTTGGTATGCAGGGTGTACAGCAGGTGGAAGACGGCGATGTATACGCATGGTCTACCGCAGGAGGATCAGGTTCGCTGAAGTCCACCAAACATTCCGCTATCATCCGGATAAAAAAAGATACAGAAGTATTTGACCAGGGTTATTTCTTTGACGTGGAAGCGGCTACCGGCTCCAAATTGGCCAGGGGCGAGTATATTGCAGACGGCAAATTCCTGATGACCCTATATACCGGCAATGTAACAGGAGGGGTAAGCGGCGGTCGCGTGAAACTGGCCATTGTGGATGTATACAAGAAAACAGTTACCTATGTAACCGGTGTGCCGGAACATGCGCAGATGAGCTACAACATGAAAGTGTATGTGGAGGCAGATAAGAAAACCGCTTACTATGTAATGAAAGAAGACAGCGGTAAATTGTATCTCTATGTAATTGATGTGGCTTCCGCTACAGGAAAACAGGGGCTTTATTTCCAGGGTATCAATGATGTAACTTCTATCACGAAACTTACCTATTAAGCATAGTTTGAGTATGAAAATGCAGGAGGCGTCTCATCACAGGTGAGGCGCCTTCTTTTTTTTGCCTTCTTTTTATTACATTTGACAATTAGTGACAAGTCAATAAAATGAAACAGGAAAATTTCGGTGAAACAATCAGGCGGTTAAGGGAAAAGAAAGGACTGCTGCTGCGGCAGGTGGCTGCTGCATTGGAAATAGATACGGCCCTTATCAGCAAAATAGAACGGGGAGAAAGGAAAGCCCAGAAAGAACAGGTAGGGAAATTGGCAGAACTGCTGGAAATTAATACAGAAGAACTAATGGTTACCTGGCTCTCCGATAAGATTGTGGACCTGCTGGAAGAGGAACCTCTTGCGCATAAGGTGCTTAAAAATTCAGAAAAAAGATTAAAAGACAAATAGGACATGGATGGTAAGTCGTTAAACGTAACAGGTGACTTAATAGCAAAGCTGAAAGATATTATCCCCGGCGCTTTTACGGAGGATAAATTGAATATAGACCAGTTAAAACAATTACTGGGTGAAAACATCAACCCCGACAACGAGCGTTACCAGCTGAACTGGGCTGGTAAAAGCGAAGCGTTCAGAGTGCTGCAAATGCCTACCACTGCCACTTTGGCGCCGGATATCAATGCATCCGTAAATTGGGACAACACCGGAAATATATTCATAGAAGGGGAAAACCTGGAAGTATTAAAAGTGTTGCAGAAATCTTATTATGGAAAGATAAAGGCCATCTGTATCGATCCTCCTTATAACACAGGCTCCGATAGCTTCATCTATCCTGATAAATTTTCAGAAACAAAAGAAGAATACTTCAGGAGGATTAAAGAAAAGGATGAGGAAGGCTTTATGATGAAAGAAGGCCTGTTCCGTCCGAACAAGAAAGAGAACGGGCAGTTTCATTCCAACTGGCTGTCGATGATGCTCCCCCGGCTTTTCCTGGCAAAGAACCTTTTGAGCGATGATGGTATTATCTTTATCAGTATTGATGATAATGAACTGGCCAACCTCAAGCTTTTAATGGATGAAATTTTTGGAGAAGAGAATAAAGAAGCCATCATCACCTGGAGAAGACGGCATAACCAGCCGAACGATAAATCAAAAATGATTTCAAAGGTAGCTGAGTATATTGTTGTTTACGCCAAAAATTCGGAGACGCTGAAAAAGAAAAATACCTTTTATGGTATCCCGCTTTCCGAAACAAGACAGGGAAGTTATTCCAACCCCGACAAAGACCCGCTGGGCCCTTGGGATTCCAAACCCTGGAAAGCAGGATCAGGGCAAACTGGCTCTAAATATACTATCACCACGCCAACCGGTAAGGTATTAAACGAGGAATGGATGGGCGCTGAAAGCACTTACCAACAGCTTTTAGCAGAAGGGAAAATTTATTTCCCCAGCGGGGGAGATGGCTGGCCGCGCAAAAAATTCTACCTGGGCGACCGGATGGAGGAAGGCCAAAGCGCCCACAACTTCTGGGGGCACCAGGAATTTGGCAGCAACCAGGAAGGATCTGCTGAACTTACTGAAATCTTTAATGGTAAAAATGTATTCGATAACCCAAAGCCAACCCGCCTGTTAAAAGCGCTGATAAAGATCTCCACTTCAAAAGATGATCTGATACTGGACTTTTTTGGCGGCTCAGGCTCTACGGCGCATGCGGTGTATGAGTTAAACAAGGAAGAAGGATCGAACCGCAAATTTATACTGGTACAGCTTCCTGAAAAGATCGATGCTTCAGATGAAGCGTATAAACTGGGCTTTAAAACTATTGCAGAAGTCACCCAAACACGACTGAGCAAAGTGGCCCAATCCATCAACGAGCAAACCGGAACACAGGCCCCGGCAGGCTTCCGCTGCTTCCGGCTTTCAGATTCCAATTTCAAAATATGGAGGGGCGATTTTCTGAAGAGCGAAGCTGATATCGTGGAACAACTCCGCATGTTTGATACGGTAGAAAAAGATACCGCAGCAGGAGAAAAAATGGCCTGGGAAATTGCCATTAAACACGGCGTTCCGCTTTCATCTGCTATCAATGTGCTTACTTTCAACGGGGATCATTTTTATCATTTCCCGGAGAAAAAACTGGTGGCAGGCACTG
The DNA here is from genome assembly GCF_036569185.1 of Chitinophaga sp. GTDB lineage: Bacteria > Bacteroidota > Bacteroidia > Chitinophagales > Chitinophagaceae > Chitinophaga. Next base: position 3,759 of record NZ_DATCRD010000172.1, on the reverse strand, counting down.
ACGCCATAAGTATCTCTTCTGCAAAAGAAATTATAAAGATGAAACCCGGCACGGTGGTTTTCCTTGATTCTATCTTCAAAAAGAGCGACCAGGATAAAACCAATATCCAGCTGCTGTTTGAAGATGCCGGGATAATTTTTCACACTATCTGACAGGAATATGATTTTAATGATACCGGAAAAGAGGGTTTGCGAAGGTAAAACAGTGTCTTTTAAGATCACTGATCACGATCCTGTGCGATGGATAAGAACGGATAATCCTGCCTATTCAGTAGTGAGCGTAGATGGTTTCGTTATAAATAAGCAAAAGACAGTAAACGGTATTTTTAAGAAGCTGGAATATATAGAGGAACAGCCCGGTGAAAATATTTCACTGGAAGATATTACCCATGTGATCCCGGGGAACGAATTGTTGCTCATCAGCCGCCTGGCGGAGGGGTTACAATGTGAGTCCCGCATTTTCATCTGGCCGGTAGATTATCCAACCGGTTATGATAAGACGCTTAAACTCATCCACTCCATTAAGCTGCATATAGAAAATGAGGAATTAAAAATACATACTTATAAGAGATCCAATATTTCGGACCTGGAACAGGGGATCCGCTCATTGAGAGGTTTTAGCTTTAACCAGGTGAAGCACCTGCTCACGGCTTCTTCCAACGTGGAATGTTACCTGGCCAATAACACCACCAATCCATGGCCCGGCGATATTGACGCCATGATCTATGATCACCGCCAGCAGCGGTTTACGGCTGTCATTGAGTTTAAAACACATAATATCGATACGCCTGTAGCGGAGGAACGCATTGATAAATACAGCCAGGAAGACTGGCGACGGTTCAATGTTTTCTTTAACCTGGCAGATGATTTCAACGCAAAGCTGGGATACAGGCCCAGGCTGTTTTATATCGTTTGGGGAACCAAGGAAAACAGCCCTCATCATGCGGATATTAAGATCGACGTGATAGAAAGAGAGAAGGTGGCAAAGTCTGTATTATTTGCAAGACCCGCCTACAACACTTTTTCGCATGAGTTATTTGATTACCTAATTCAACTTGTAAATGAAGCTTAGATTTGATAAAGACCAGCCCCACCAGCAAAGGGCGATCCAGTCGGTGATAGACCTGTTTGAAGGCCAGCACCTGAATAATTCAGCGGTGGAGTTTTCTTATACGTCTGCTGATAGCGGAAGCATACAGTTTACGGAAACAGGAGTAGGTAACCGGCTTTCCTTAACGGAAGATGAGTTGTTGGCCAACCTGAATAAAGTACAAATTGACAATCATCTAAGGGCAGATGAAATATCTGCGGTAATAGAAAAGCTATGGTACAATGAAGGGGCAGATGGTAAAGGGGATATTACCCCATCATCGGTAGCAACGGATTTTCCCAACTTCTCCATAGAAATGGAAACAGGTACGGGTAAAACATATGTTTACCTGCGGAGTATTTATGAGTTAAACAAGGTGTATGGCTTTAAGAAATTTGTGATCGTAGTGCCTTCGGTGGCTATCAGGGAAGGGGTACTGAAAAGTCTTGCTATTACGTTTGATCATTTCCAGGAGCTGTACGAAAACCAACCGGCTGAATTCAGGGTATATGATTCCGGCCGGTTAACAGAGCTGGGTAATTTTGCCAAAAGCAATGCGATCCAGATCCTGGTGATCAACATCGACAGTTTTACCAAAGATGCCAATATCATTAACCAGGTAAGGGAAACAGGGGTAAAACCGATTGAGTATATCCAGCGCTCTAATCCCATTGTGATTGTTGATGAGCCGCAGAATATGGAAACGGATATCCGTAAGCGGGCTATTGCTAACCTGCATCCTTTGTTTACGCTCCGTTATTCCGCTACGCATAAAAGTTTGTACAATCTTGTTTACAAGCTGGATCCTGTGGAGGCATACGACCTGGGGCTGGTAAAACAGATAGAAGTAGATTCGGTACTGGCAAAGAACGATCACTCCGGCGTATTTATCAGCGTGGATGGGTTTAAAACTGCGAAGCAATCTGTTACCGCTAAGCTCACCATTTTTATAAATGAGAAAACGGGCGTACAGAAAAAACAGGTCACCGCAAAAGCAGGAGATGATCTGTATAAGCTGTCCAAAGGCTGGGATATTTACAGGGATGGGCATGTGATCAATGAACTGGATGCAGAAAACGGTTATATCGCGCTTTCGGGTGGTAGTATAGTTTATAAAGGAGCAGCTGTAGGCGGGCTTACCGACCAGGTATTAAAGGAGATGATTGATGCTACGGTAGAGAATCATTTTAAGAAGGAGAAAGAATTAAGCGCCAAAGGGATTAAGGTGTTGTCTATCTTTTTTATTGACCGGGTGGCTAACTACCGCAGCTATGATGAGCAGGGCAATCCTGTGAAGGGAAAGTTTGCCGTATGGTTTGAAGAAAGCTTTGCCAGATGGCAGCAAATGCCTGCTTATCGCGGTTTGTACAATTATGACGTGGATGAAGTACATAACGGTTACTTCAGCCAGGACAAAGGGAAATTTAAGGATTCCAAAGAAGGGAAGTCGTCAAAAGCGGATGATGATGCTTTTAAACTGATCATGCAGGATAAAGAACGTTTGCTGGATATCACCACGCCATTGAGGTTTATTTTTAGTCATTCTGCATTAAGGGAAGGTTGGGATAACCCCAATGTATTCCAGATATGCACGCTCAATGAAACTAAATCCGATATGAAGAAACGGCAGGAAATCGGGCGGGGGCTTCGTTTGTGCGTGAACCAGGAAGGGGAGCGTAATATGGAACGTTCTGTGAACCGGCTTACGGTAATCGCCAATGAATCTTATGAAGCATTTTCCAAAGCGCTGCAATCGGAAATAGAAGAAGATACCGGCGTTAAGTTTGAAGGCAGGATCAGGAATGCCAGAAGCCGGAGAGAGGTGAAGCTGAAAGATAAGTGGCTGGAAGACACACTTTTTTTAGCACTCTGGGAGAAGATAAAATTCCGTACCATCTATAAAGTAAATTATAGCACGGAAGACCTTGTAAAGCGCTGTGTAGCCGCTTTGCAGAAAATGCCTGCCATTGAAAAGCCTTTAATTTACAGGGAAAGGAATGCAGCGAAGTTTGTAAGGAATAAAGATGGTGAATTGATAGAACTGGGCGGCGAACAAAAAGGTTCCAAAGAAAGGATCGTTAAAGATACCCAATACGATATACCCGACTTTGTTGCTTATATCCAGTCGAAAACAGCGCTTACAAGAAATACTATTATCCGGGTCATCCTGGCATCCGGCAGGCTGGGAGAGATCTTTCATAACCCGCAGTTATTTATGGATTCGGTAGTGAAAATTATAAAAGAAGAATTGGACCGGATTAAGATAGATGGCATTGTATATGAGAAAATAGCGGGACAAACCTACGAAATGAAGTTGTTTGAATCTGCGGAAGTAGGTCAGTATACAGACAATCTTATAGCAGTAAAGAACCCCGCAAAAACGCTCTATAATTACGTGGTAATAGATTCCCTGAGCAGCCCTGAACGGAAGTTTGCGGAAGATTGCGAAAACAGGGAGGATATCCTGTTTTATGTAAAGCTCCCTCCGAAGTTCCAGGTAAAAACGCCTGTAGGAGCTTATAATCCCGATTGGGCATTGATTAAGAAAGTTGAAGGAACTGAAGCAAGGCTTTTCTTTGTAGCAGAAACAAAAGATGCAAAGGCGGCGGCAGACAGGTCGCTTTTACGAGACCGGGAAAGGATGAAGATTGAATGTGCGGAGAAGCATTT
>NZ_DATCRD010000171.1:0-4384 GCF_036569185.1 Chitinophaga sp. | reverse complement strand
ATACACCAGATACATCATCATTATCTTTTTACCCTGTATGAACCGGGCATTAACTTTTAATTAACAACCAGGCGATGATAAAAAAACGGGCAAACTATGAACAACTGTTACTTTAAAAAGGCTATATCTCACAGCAGCAGTTTCCCTGTCAAAAAAACTGCGTCGATATTGATATAGCCTGGCTGTTGCCGATTTTCAAAGGAAGGCGTCAAGGCGCCCATGGTTGGTAAATAAACTAAGCCTTACTGGTAAAAAGCGCGGCTAAATATTCTTCTCTCCGGATGCCCTCCGATTTTGGGACAGGGTATGATTCCGCTCCGTTTCCGGGCCACGCTTCCACCTGTGTAGCTCCCGGTTCTGCAGGAAAGCAGCATGCCCCCTATTATGAGGATCAGCAGGAAAATAGGACGCTTCATTTTCAATCCCATATTATTATCTTTTAAACAAAGTAAATTCAACTCTTCTGTTTTGCAGATGCTCTGCTTCCGTACATGGCACGCCGGCTTTACAGCCATTCACCAGGTTTGTTGCTCCATAACCTTTGGCCTCCAGCCTGTCTACATCGATCCCTTTTTCCTTCATGTAGTCCACTACACTTTGAGCTCTGTACTGGGAGAGTTTCAAATTATAAGAAGCTTTTCCCCTTGAATCGGTATATGCACTGATTTTCACTTTAAGGGTGGGTTCCATCTGCAGGATATTCACCAGCTTATCTACATCGGCCTTCATTTCCGGTTTCAAATCCCATTTATCGAAGTCGAAATAGATATTTCCAATATGATCGAACAGCCGCTGCGGATGATTAAGCAGGATACTATCCAGCTTCAGCAATACAAATACACTATCTCTTTTGTCCAGCGTGCTCAAATCAACAGATAGCCCGTTATCACGCAGATACCCGGTCTTCTCGGCTTTTAACTGATAGGTAGCAATCGTATCCAACCTGAAGTTAAAGAAGCCCTCATTGTCCGTCGATATTTGTCTTCGATCATTCCTGCTGCTATCGGTAATAGTTACAACAGCGTTGGCGATTGGCGTTAAGGTTGTTTTGTTGACCACTTTACCACTTAGTTTGATAAAGGATGGCGCCAGGAGCGATGCATTCAGCTGGAAGCTGTAAATATCATCGTTCCCCTTTCCGCCTTGCCGGTTGGAAGAAAGGTATCCGGTTGAGCTGTCTTTAAACCGAAGCGAAAAATCATCTTCGGAACTATTCACAGGGTATCCCATGTTCACCGGATCAACCTTCGAGTGGTCCCCGCCCGGCACAATAAATATATCCAGTCCGCCCATACCGATCAGGTTATCCGATGAGAAATAGAAGTTTCCTTTTTCATCAAATGCAGGGCATCTCTCATCTCCATTCGTATTGACTTTAGGGCCCAAATTCACAGGTGTGCTCCAGCTGTCATCAGACAAACGTTCTGCCCGATAAATATCCGCTCCGCCATAACCACCGGGCATATCGGAAGAGAAGTACAGGTATTTGCCGTTACTGGTCAGAAAAGGATCATTCACAGAATAGCCTTTTGCAGTTGCTCCAAGTGACAGCGGTGTAACGGCGGACCATTTGCCATTGCTAAAACGGCTGTCATACAGGCTGAATCCCACTGTGCTCACTTGCTTGTCTCCGACCTTGATTTCCTTCTTCACTGAATTATCTGTTTTGCTGAATATCATTTCTGATGCATCAGCATTCAGTGTAGCCTGCCCGGTATGGAAAGCGCCATTGATGTTATCAGTGTCCAGCGGTCTGACGGCCATAGCGGCATCTGCAAAAAACAACCGGGTATACCCGTTGCCGGTCCATCCATACTTCTTATTGTTGTATTCGCGCTCTACACGATCCGACACGAACAGCAATCCTCCGCTGAATGAAAGGCATCCCCAGTCGGCATATTCCGTGTTGATGAAGGACAGATTCCGTACATGGGTATCTGTGGGATTATTCATCCACAAAACGGCGGAGTCGCAGGAACGGATCATTCTGTTCATAGTTGCCACATCTACTCCCGGGAAATGATTATCCCGGAGATACTGGTATTGTTTCCTGGCCTCTGTGTACTTCCCGTTATTTTTCAATACTGCTGCATAGCTGATATAGCTGTCTACAGGGGCGCCCGGCATTGCCACCAATTTTTCGTACCAGGCCTCTGCAAGCTGAAAATTCCTCATTTTAAGGTAGGATTTCGCCATGCCATCAACAGCCTTAATGGAAGGTTTGCTTACATATGCTTTTTCATATTTTTTTACTGCGATGGAAAAGTTGAGCTTTTCGAATTCACGATCAGCTTCTTTCAGACTGGATTGCGCCACTACATTCATCGTAAACAAGCCGCTGCAAAGCAATCCAATGACGAATTTGCGTATGGTAGAAATATACATCAGATAAGTTGCTGTTGTTATGAAGATAATGATCAGAAAAATCTGGGAGTAAGCGTTTGTTCATCCTTTCTTGGAAAGATAAACCCGATGGATATCTCGTGGCTGCTGGTACCTAACGTCGCTGTGGTTTTCAGCGAGCGGTCATATGAATATCCAAGCCTGAATTGTTCTCCCAGGAAAAATTGCGCACCAAACACAATGGCTGATGGTTTCTCCAGCCTGGGGTCTACATTCTTATTGAACATTGTAACACCCGTCCTGTACGTAGCTCCCAGCCACACCATCTGCTGAATCAGCACATAGGTGGTCAGATCCAGGCTGCCAGGGCCGGCCATGTCGTTTTTCAGCATCATGGATGGCCGTACTGCCACTGCTTCTGACAACGGAAAGAGGTATCCGGCAAGCAGGTAAAGGTTCATTTTGGTTTCCGGCAGTAAACGGGTAGGATCTTTCTTGGGTTTTATAAAGTGCACGCCAATATTATCCGCGGAAATCCCTGCATAAAATCTGTCTGTATTATATAGCACACCAACACGTGCATCCGGCATGGTTAGAGTTTTCCGCTGGTTCAGCAGCCGGAGGTCATTCGTTTCATCTGGATTCAGTTTGGTACCATCCAGCGACTGTTGCGCGATGCCGCCTGCAATACCAATCGCCAGGGTTCTGGGCACTCCCTCATAACTGTCAAATTTGATGCGGTATGCGAAGTTGGCATAAGCGCCCAGATTGGTCATAGCTCCCAGTTTGTCGGCAATAATATTGAGGCCCAACCCCACCTTGTCATCATTGATGGTACCATCTACTGCCAGAGAACCCGTTCTGGGAGCCCCTTCCACGCCTGTCCACTGATTCCTGTAGATGCCAGTGAGATTAAGCTGCTCACGGTACCCTGCATAAGCAGGATTGATGAACAATCCATGAAACATATACTGACTAATCTGAGGGGCTTGCTGGGCCCTTACCGGGAGGGACCATAAAAAGATCCCCCCGATTATTACACTGCTTACAAATTTCAATTTCATAAAATACACTTTAACGTAAAACCATTATATATCCACGTTTTATGATCACCTTTCCACTATTATCCTTCACTGTCAATACATAGAAATAAGTTCCTTCCAATAAGCCCGATCCATTCCAGGTGTTATCATAATTACTCTTTTTGTATACCAGGTTGTTCCAGCGATTGATGATGACCAGTTCCGGATCTTTATATTTTTCCAATCCTTTTATTCGCAGCACATCATTTACACCATCTCCATTAGGTGTGATCACATTCGGCACCACCAGGTCGTCCTGTTCGATTTCCACAGTTGAAGCACCACCATTATCAAGCGGTATGTCATCTCCATTGGGCGTAAGACCAGTGACTTTATTTGTCAGGCTGTTGCCGCTGTAATCTGTTGCCACGGTACCATTCACCAACAGGGTCACATTTTGTCCTGCTGCTACATTCAAACCTGTCCACCGACCACTGGCAGCATCATACTTACCTGCGCCTGGTACAAAGCCTGTTACATTGTAACCTGCTGGCAGCTGGTCTTTCACGATCACTGTGTCGCCAGGCACAATAGCTCTCGGGCCCTGGTTTTGAAGCGTGATTGTAAAGTTCAGCGGACCACCGGCTTTAGCTGTGGCGCTGTTCGCCTTCTTGCTCAACTTCAGGTGATAAACTGTATCTGTACTGTCTTCGACCGTTACAGTGGCTCCTCCACCGTTTTCAACAGGTATGGAATCTTTCTTCGGTGTAAGGCCGCTGACTTTATTCGTCAGGCTGTTGCCGCTGTAATCTGTTGCCACGGTACCATTCACCAACAGGGTCACGTTCTGTCCTGCCGCTACATTCAAACCGGTCCAGCGACCGCTGGTTGAATCGTACTTACCGGCGCCCGGTGCAAAGCCCGTTACATTGTAACCTGCTGGCAGCTGGTCTTTCACGATCACTGTGTCGCCAGGCACAATAGCTCTCGGGCCCTGGTTTTGAAGCGTGATTGTAAAG
>NZ_DATCRD010000170.1:0-10490 GCF_036569185.1 Chitinophaga sp. | reverse complement strand
GTATCCACATGTTCCCGCGGTACTTTGGTTTCTTCCGCAGTGCTGGAAATGGGAAGGTTATAACGGATCACCGGGATAGGGCCATATTGGCGCAGCAGCAACCAGTGGTAATAGGCTTTGAGGAAAATCACTTCTGCGCTCCAGCGGTCTTTTTCTGTTTGCCGCATGTCTACCACCTTATGAATATTTTCCATGAAGATGTTGCAATCGCGCAACGCTTTGTAGTACTGGGTCCAGTTACCCATATACACAATGTTGGCGCTCTGGAATCCCTGCGCTATCTGCCAGGGTATTTCACTGGTACTATAGGGGCGTACCATCCAGAACTCATCGCCCGCCACCAGTGCGGGGTTAGAGGAGAGGTCAGCACTGCTGGGAAGATAGGAGTAGCAGGTGAACAGGTATTTCTCTGCTTCTGCGCGCATGGTAAATGCGTTATCAATAGTGGCCACATTGTCGGGTACCACGTCCAGGAATTTTTTACAGGAAGCCGCGGAGAGCAGCAGTACGCACAGCATACACCATTGCAGGCAGCGGTTTGTATTGTATATAATGGAATGTTTCATTTTTGTATCATTAAACGGTGAATCAAAGTCCCAGTGTTATACCTATATTGATAACCCTTTGCACAGGATAGCCCAGCCCGTTGCCGCCCATCTCTACGTCCCAGGTTTTAAATTTGCTGAGGGCAAAAAGGTTAGAGGCGTTGGCATAAATGCGTGCGTTGGTCATGCGCACACGGTCCAGCAGGCGTTTAGGGAACGTGTATCCCATTTCAAGCGATTTTAAGCGGAGAAAATCACCGCTGCGCATCCACCAGGTGGAAGTCTGGTTATTATTGTTTACAAAGTAATCGCTGAGGCGTGGCCACATGGCGTAGAGGTTGCGGTTACTTTCGCTCCAGTGATCGTCGGCAATAGCCTGTAGCAGGCCATGCTGGCCGCCTCCGTTGAGCACAAAAGGCGATATTTCGTAAGAGTTGATCCAGAAGGAGGAGCGTGCAGAGCCCTGGAAAAAGAAGCTCAGGTCAACTTGTTTGTAACCAAAGGAGAACCCGAACCCATAAGTGATTTCCGGTGTGGTAGGCAGACCGATGGGCACTGCATCGGAAGCGTTGATCTGCCCGTCGCCGTTTACATCATGGTATTTGATATCGCCGCCCATTACTGCCTGTCCCCAGTTCTGGTAGGCGGAATTGGCTACTTCCTGTTCATCTACAAATAATCTTTCTGCTATATAACCCCAGGTCTGGGAAAGGGAATGCCCAACGCGGGAGCGATAGGGTTCCGGGTAAATAGGCTCTTCATTTACCAGCAGTTTACTGGTAGCATAAGTGAAGTTGCCGCGGAACTGCACAAAGGAATTGTTGTTAAAACTTTTCGTATAGTCGACAGAGAGATCCACCCCTTTACCGGAGGCTTCGCCCACATTGGCTTGTGTGGCGGCATTCAGTCCCATGGTGCTGGGAATGGTGCTGCGGGTCATGAGGATGTTGGTACGGTGCTCCTGGTATACATCCAGGATAACGTTCATGGCATGGAACAGGCCCAGTTCCATACCGAGGTTTGTTTTATATGATTTTTCCCAGGTGATGTCACGGTTCTCATAGCGGTTCACTGATACGCCCGGGCGGGAGTAACTTCTTCTTTCCCCGAAGGTGGCGCCTTTGTTGGCGTCGTTCATGCTTACGTCTGAGAGATAAAAGAAGCGGTCGCTTTCATTGCCTATCTGGTCGTTACCTACCAGGCCGAAAGTGGCGCGGAGTTTCAGTTTGTCTATTGACCTGGAAAATGGTTTAAAGAAGTTTTCGTTCTGGAGGTTCCAGGCAATACCGGCGGAGGGGAAGAAGCCGAAGCGGTGGTTGCTGGCAAATCTTTCAGATCCGTTGTAGCCGAAGTTAAATTCCGCCAGGTAGCGGCTGTCGTAATCGTAGGTGAACCTTCCGGATACCCCCTGGTTGCGGTGCGGCAGCGATGTTTGCAGGGTGCCGGCATTGGCGGTAAGATAGTTGCGCACCAGGCCAATGAGCATACCGGATACGTTATGCACTTTATTGAACTGCTGGTTATAGTTCACCGCAGCTTCCATATACGCGGTAGTGTTCAGTATTTTATCGCCTGGCTCATAGTCCAGGTATTCCGTACCATTGGTATTGAGTGAAGTAAGCGTTGGCGTTTTGGTGAACTGGTCGTACTTCATGGTATAGAAATAAGGCGTGTAGCGGCGCGTTACATCGAAGTAGGAGTAACGTTCCGTGTAGCCCATCATACGCGCGGTGAGGCCAGGCAGCAGGAATTTGAAGTCCTGTTTCAGTTCCACCTGTACCAGCAGGGTGGAGGTGTTGTACTGCTGGTAACCGGATACTGAATTCGCATAGGGGTTGTTATAAAGATTGCCGCCATCGCCGGGTAAACTGGCAAAGCCAGGTTTTACGGCGTTACCAAACAATGGATGTTTCAGTTCAGGTGCATAGCTGGCGGGGTATACTGCGGGAAACATCACGGGGTTGGCCCATACTGTTTGTGAAAAGAGGCCGGCGCCGCCGCCTACAGGTCCGTTATAATCGTCGAACTGCCCGTAGGTACGAACAATAGCCTGTGAAGTAGGGGTGAGGTTGATGTTTACGTTAGAGCGCAGCGAATAATTTTTTAGTTTGATGTTGCTGTTGAAGTTGTTCCGCTGGTCGATGTTCAGCACGCCGTTATCTACATTATAAGTACCGGCAATATAGAACTGCGCTACCTTTCCACCGCCTTTCAGGTTGAAGTTGGTGCGCTGGTTCACAGTGTAGTCTTTGATCAGCTGTTCTATCCAGTTGTTGTTGGGGTACAGCAGCGGATCATCGCCGGCGGCGGTATGATCTATTTTCGACTGGGAATATTGTACATCCTGCAAAGGAAAACGGGTAAGCACCGCTTCATTTGCCAGCTTCATATACGTGATGTTATCTGCAAATTTAAAATTGCGGGTATTGCTGGAGATAGAGTTTTCAAAGCGGGCATTGAAAGATGTTTTTGCTTCCACGCCGGATTTGGTAGTAACGAGCACCACGCCATTGGCGCCCCTGGCTCCATAGAGGGAGGAGGCGGTGGCATCTTTCAGGATAGAGAAACCGGCAATATCATCCGGTTGTAAACGGGCCAGGTCGTTGGTGCTGGATTCCATACCATCAATCAGGATCAGCGGATCCACTTTACCCGTACCAAAAGTAGTGATACCTCGTATGAAGAAGCTGGCATTGTCTTTACCCGGCTCCCCGCTGCGCTGGTAGGAGATCACACCGGAAAGGCGACCTGCCAGCATCGTGGTAAGGTTACTGGTAGGGCCTTTCAGCTCTTTGGGATTGATGCTGGTCACCGCACTCACCATACTGGTTTTTTTCTGCGTGCCATAGGCTACTACCACTACTTCTCCCACATCCGATACTTTTTGCAGCATGGTTATTTTAAGCAGCTTATCGTTCTTCACCTGTACGGCCTGCGGCTGCATGCCCACCATGGTGAAAAGGAGGCTGTCGCCAATATTGGCTTCAATGGTGAAAATACCCAGTTCATCTGTGAGGGCGTTGGTGCGGGATGTTTTATTTACTACGGTTACACCCACCATAGGCGCTCCGCTGCTTTCGGTTACCTGCCCTTTTATTTTTATGCGCGCTGTTTCCGTGGGAGCGGTAGCAGCGGGAAGTGTTTTTCTTTTAAGTACAATCGTTTTTTTAACGATGGTCCAGGTAAGCGGCTGATCCCTGAACACTTCTTCCAGTAATTGTTCCAGCGATACGTTCTCCTGTGAAACGCTTACTGGTTTTGCATTGTCTACCATCTGCAGATCAAACACAAATACATAACCGGTTTGTTTGCGGATAGATTTGATTACCTCCGTTAGCGGGGCTGCTTTTACGTGCAGTGTTACGGGCTGCGCATAGCCGGCGGCGTGTGCCTGGAGGATGGCCGACAACAGCAGCAGGAAGGTTAGTTTCATAACGTAGAATAGTTTTTGGTTTGATGAAACACGCCACCGGTTACGGCGGACTTGCTGAAAAGTTTGCATCATTTGTTACTGCGATTTAGCATGTTAATAAAGGTTGATGACGATACATAAGGGCATAGCTACGCCTGAGCGTACCTGCCGCTGGTGGTTCTTCACTGTCCCGTAAAAGGCATTAAATGTTTAAACTGTCGTTAATTTTGGCTGATGTCTGTTTTTTTTCATGACTAAAAAGAATACGCGTGGTTTTTTTTACGGCCTTACTGTAATTGTTTTATTATCGATATTGAAATGAATGCTTCCTGTTAATTCCAGGGTGTGTAAAATATCCTCCAGGCTGTCTTGCCGGGAGAAGGTACCGCCAAAGGCTTTGTTGGTGATTTCTCCTTCATATATAAATTGTACATCGTACCAGCGGGCCAGTTCCCGCATTATACTTTTGATGTTGCCATTGAACTCAAAACGTCCTTCTTTCCAGGCAATGGCGGCGTCTACATCGGCATTGCTGATGCTGATGCCTTTGTGCTCCCTGTTCACCAATGCCTGTTGCCCTGGTTTCATGAGCCTTACGGTATTGCCGCTGATCACGTTCACGGCGCCTTCCAGCAGCGAGGTGCAGATGTTTTGTTCCTCTTCATAGGCCTTTACGTTGAAGTGCGTGCCCAGTACGGCAATTTTTATGGTGTTGGTACTTACAATAAAAGGTTGGCTGGCCTGTTGTGCTATTTCAAAATATACTTCTCCCTGGATGCTTACTTCCCGGGTACTATCGGTAAAGGCGGTAGGGAAACGGATGGAGGAAGCTGCGTTGAGCCAGGCTTTGGTACCATCCGGCAGTACTATCTTATAGGTACCTCCTTTATTGGTATACAGGGTATTAATGGTAGGCGTAACAGTTGTGTTGCTGGTATAGGAAAGCGTGTTGCCCTGGCGGTTTACGGATACGCCGGATTGTACATCCATGGCTGTATCCTTATGCTGTTCCAGGTCAATCACTGAGCCATCGCCACGTACCAGTCGGGCGCCTTCCTCTTTAGGTACAGGCGCATGGTTGCTGGCAATAGGCATATTCACCACTTTGGTTTTTACATACATTTTATATCCTGCCACCGCAATGGCGCCAAGCACGCAGGCGGCAACGGCTATACGTTGCCACACAGGCATGGTGCGAGCAGGAGCGGGCTGCGGTGTATCAGCGCCGGTTTGCATAATCTGGCGCAGCATATTGGCGGCGGTATCGTCCGGCATTGCGCCGGTTTCATCATCGGCCTGCAGGAGCAATTCGTCCAGCAGGTGCTTCAATTCTTCATCGTATGCCGTTTGTTCCATCAGGCGCATAAACTCCTGTTGTTCTTCCGGTGTACATTGCCGGGAATAATAACGGTTAAACAGGTACCTGAACCGGGATACTGTCATGAATAGCTATTTGATTAAGGAGACTATAAAATGAGACGGATGGGTTAGTGCAGTTAAAAAAATTTTTTAACAGCATACCCATAAGAGAATAAGGAACGTGTTGAGGTCCATCCGGGTGAGGCAAAAAGCGCGGATAGAGCGCATGGCATTGGCCAGGTGCACTTTAATGGTTTCGGGGCTCAGCTGCAGGCGGTCGGCAATTTCATTTCTTTTCAGGCCTTCTTCCTTGCTGAGTTTATAGATCAGTCCCTGTTGGGGCGGGAGCTGTGCTATTGCATGTTGCAGTATCTGTTCATATTCCTTGTGGAGAATATGGGCGTCCCTTACGCCATGCACCATGGTGGCGGATAGTTCGGTTTCCATAAGTTGTTCACGGGCCAGCAGTTTCAGGGAAGTAAAAATATGATTGCGCGTAGTAGTAAAAAGGTAGGCCTTGAAGTGACTGATCTCGTGAAGTTCATACCGCTTTATCCACATCTTCATAAAAACATCCTGTACAATATCTTCCGCCAGGGAAGCAGAATTTAAAAGACGGAAAGCAATAGCGTATATACGGTGACGGTAGTGATGGAACACCTCCGCAAAGGCATGATCATTGCCCTGAGCGAGGCTCAACAAAAGCTCCCTTTCATTGTAGGTGTTAATTTCCATACGTGGTTACAAGTACAACCAAATTACTTGATTTATGAATATCTTGTTAATCAAATATTCACTGCTATTAATAGTATTTTACCTTTTGGTAAAGGCGTTGAAAGATGGTCTATTGCATTTACCAATGTACTGGTTCCCTCCGGGTAACCACGTCCGCTATCCTGAAATGATTTAAATTAGCGGTTTAATGTGACACAGGAATTATGGAAATAGCAAATGAAGCAACATACCAGGCTGCCGCAAAGGTGTCTGCCACTATAGAAGCACATTTTAAGAAACATCTCTGCGCTGCCAGGGAAAACGGGGAGGATGATCTCGCCACGGTGCCGGCCGCCCGGCAGGTGGAGAAAATTATTGACGTGGCCTTCTGGGCCAGCTTACGGAAGGAGGAAGGAAACCCTATCCGCATTTCACTGGCGTTTTTACCTCCGGAACAGGCTGGCAAACCTTTACTGTTTGCAGAACCACTGCTGCTTACACCGCAGTTGCTCACCAAACTGGCGCCGGGCGTAGAACGGCCGGGCATCCACATTGGCGTATGGCCGGTGGGCGATGAGCTGTATGTATGGGGCACCACTATAAAACTGCCGAACCTTTGTTTTGTACTGGATGTATCCGAACCGGGACTACTGGTGGTGAAACACCGCCGTGCGGCAGGTTTGGGCAAGTTCACCAACGTGGCTATGCTGCGGGGCGACCAGGTAAAGGTGGTGAATGAAGATAGCGGGCTGTTGCCTGATAGTCCGCCTATACTCAAGTCCCTGCTGGGTTTAACGCCTTCCTGCTTATGGAACAACAGTGTAAACGTATTGATCCAGATCGCCGTATCCATGCGGGCGCATAAGCGCGGGGGCATATTGCTGGTAACGCCGTCTAACAGCGAGGAATGGCGGGAGTCTATCATCCACCCGCTGCAATACCCCATCAGCCCGGCTTTTTCCGGGGTGGCTGATCTGCTCAAATACGACGGCAAAAGCGTTACCGAGATCTTCTGGCAGAATGCATTGCGCCGGGAGGTGGAAAATATTACCGGCTTAACAGCGGTAGACGGCGCCACCATTGTAAACGACCGGCAGGAGCTGCTGGCCTTTGGCGCAAAGATCACCCGGGCCAAAGATGCGTGGCCTATCGATAAAGTGTTGCTTACCGAGCCTGTGGAAGGAGGCGTGCCTACGCTGATCCATCCATCGGCCATTGGGGGCACCCGGCATTTATCGGCCGCACAATTTGTGCACGACCAGCAC
The DNA here is from genome assembly GCF_036569185.1 of Chitinophaga sp. Taxonomy (GTDB): domain Bacteria; phylum Bacteroidota; class Bacteroidia; order Chitinophagales; family Chitinophagaceae; genus Chitinophaga. The sequence continues at coordinate 3,195 of NZ_DATCRD010000170.1, read as the reverse complement.
GATTCCATTGCGCTGGTCGCCTCGCAGGATGGTTACTTCACCGTCTTCTCCTGGTCGGATCAGCAGCAGCTGGTACAGGCGCACCGCATCGATATCCTGCTGATATAACCGCTTATGCACAGATACTTCATTGTAAACAAGCCTTTTGACATGGTGTCGCAGTTTATCAGCTCGCATGAGGTGCGGTTGCTGGGTGAGCTGCCGTTCGACTTTCCAGAGGGCACCCATGCCATAGGGAGGCTGGACAATGATTCTGAAGGCCTGCTCATTTTAACCACCAATAAAAAGGTAACGCGGTTATTATTCCAGGGCGCTACCCCGCATGAAAGAACCTACCTGGTAAAAGTGAAGGGGCATATGAGCGGGGATACTTTGCAGCGTTTAAAAGAAGGTGTGCCTATCAGCGTGGCAGATGGAGCCGAGTATATCACTACGCCCTGCCGCATTGAAATAGTAGAGCGGCCGGAAGGATTGTTTGATCATCCGAAGGAACTGCCCGTGAATGCGCCGCATACCTGGCTGATGATCACCCTTACAGAAGGAAAGTTCCACCAGGTGCGCAAAATGGTGGGCGCCGTAAAGCACCGCTGCCAGCGGCTTATACGGGTATCTATCGAGAACCTGTTGCTCGGCAACCTGCAACCCGGCGAGGTAAAGGAGCTGCCGGAGGAAACGTTTTTCCGGTTGCTGAAAATCACCAACTACAAGGATTAATCATGATAAGCGAAGATCCCATTAGTTTACTGCCGGGTTTCTTACTAGGTTTGCCATTCGGACATCATGCTATAACGAATAATTTATGAAGAAGACTTTCTGGCTTGCAGGCGCTTTGTGTTTACTGCTGCAGGCAACTTTCGCGCAATCCGCGCGCTATCCCTTAATTCCTTACCCGCAGCAACTGGAAGCGAGAACCGGGTCGTTTGTGATCACGCCTGCCACCAGGCTGGTAGTACCCGCGGGCTTTACCACTGAAACCGCACAGTTGCAGGCGTTGCTGAAACAGGCATTGGGCAGGGCTTTGCCGGTGGCAAAACAGGCCGCCAAAGGCGGCATCGTGCTGAAACAAAACCCGGCGCTGGCAGGAGAGGAGGATTATACCATGGACGTAAGTGCGCAGCAACTGCTCATCACCGCCCGTACCGCCACCGGTTTTTTCCGTGCTATTCAAACGCTGAGGCAGCTGATGCCCGCCAGCATAGAAGGCGCGCATACATTGAAAAGCGTGGCCATCCCGGCTATGCTTGTAAAAGACCATCCCGCCTATGGCTGGAGGGGTATGCACCTGGATGTATCCCGGCATTTCTTCTCCGTTGATTATCTCAAAAAATTCATCGATCTGCTGGCCTTATACAAAATGAACAAGCTGCACCTGCACCTGACCGACGACCAGGGCTGGCGCATTGAAATAAAGAAATACCCGCTGCTTACTTCACAGGGCGCCTGGAGGGAATTCAACAACCAGGATTCCGTATGTATGCAGAAGGCCGCCGATAATCCTGATATGGCCATCGATCCGCAGCACATCATCAAAAAAGATGGTAAAACCCTGTATGGCGGCTTTTATACGCAGGAGCAGATGAAGGATATTATCCGCTATGCAGCCGATCGCCAGGTGGAAATTATTCCTGAAATAGATATGCCCGGTCATATGATGGCGGCCATCCGTTCGTATCCTTTCCTTACCTGTAGCGAGGAAAAAGGTTGGGGCAAGAATTTTTCCACGCCTATATGCCCCTGCAGTGAATCTACTTTTTCTTTTGCGGAAGATATTTTTACAGAGATCGCCGCTTTATTTCCTTCCAAATATATTCACCTCGGCGCCGATGAAGTAGAGAAAACCAGCTGGGCGGCTTCTCCCGCCTGTGCGGAAGTAATGAAGGCCAACAACCTGAAAACCGTAGAAGAGTTGCAGAGCTATTTTGTAAAACGCATGGAGAAATTCTTCAACAGCAAAGGCAAGGTGCTGATCGGCTGGGATGAGATCCTGGAAGGAGGGATCAGTCCTACCGCGGTGTTGATGTACTGGCGGGCATGGGTGCCGGATGCGCCCATTAAAGCGGCACGCCACGGCAATGCGGTGATCATGACGCCGGGCAATCCGCTGTATTTCGACGGCGTTCCCGATCGCAATTCCATCTATAATGTATATCACTTCAACCCCATACCCAAAGACTTAACGCCGGAGGAAGCAAAACATATCATGGGCGCGCAGGCCAATATATGGACGGAATATATCCCTTCTGAAAAGCGGGCCGATTATATGTTCATGCCCCGCATGACCGCCCTGGCGGAAGTTACCTGGACCAACCATCCTGATTACGAAGGCTACCTGCAACGGCTACACGCACATTACAAACGCCTGGATCTGCTGGGCGTACATTACCGCCTGCCTGACCTGGACGGGTTTACGGAAGACAATGTATTTGTAGACCCCGTAACCCTGCACGTACAGAAGCCACTAACGGATATGACTATCCGCTATACCACCGATGGCAGCATCCCGGATGCGCATTCCAAAGTACTGCCGGATAACTATGTGATCCGCGAGCCGCAATCCATTAAACTGGCGGCTTTCAGCCCTGCGGGTAATCGTGGTGATATTTACGCGCTCCGCTACCGCAAGGAAACTTATCTGAAGCCTACCGTAGTAAAAGATGCACGCCCGGGCCTGAAGCTGGATTATTTTGAAGGCTCTTACAAGAGCGCTGCAAAGATCAAGGAGCAGGCAGATAGCTCTCTCCGTGTAAGCAACGCCGTTATACCTGAAGGTATGGGCAAGGGCGGCGGGCCGTTTGGTGCGCGGGTGTATGGCTACATCAATGTACCCAGCACCGGCATCTACAGCTTTTACCTAACTGCCGATGATGGCGCTATTTTATATATAGACGACCAGGAAGTAGTGAACAACGACGGCTGGCATGCCCCATTCCAGAAAAGCGGGCAGGTGGCCCTGGAAAAAGGCTGGCATCCTATAAAAGTGGCCTTTGTAGAAGGCGGGGGCGGATACACACTGAAGCTGGAATACAGCCTGAATGGCAGCAAACTGCAACCTGTGCCGGATAGCTGGCTGGGAGCAGGGTTGTAAAGCATCGTTTAAAATATTGAAACGGGTGGCGGTAAGCCGCCCGTTTTTGTTATTTTTGACGCCATCTATGCGTACTATAAAAATATTCCTGTTCCTGTTAACCTTTGCGC
>NZ_DATCRD010000169.1:0-15799 GCF_036569185.1 Chitinophaga sp. | reverse complement strand
CCGTGCCTTTGGTGGTGAACTGGTGCAATGGCAGGGCCCCGATGGTAGCCAGCTGCTCACCGTGCCCCGCTATAGTTCAGAAGCCCTACTGCCTAATTCCACCTGGCAAACTACCGCCTGGAATAACGGCCGGGAGTATATACGCTCCGCACAAGCCGCCGGTATTGAAAACCCTGTGGGCATGTGCCTGCAGGACGCCGGCTGGCGTAATGGCCCCTGGCTGAAACAACACGCGAAATACGAAACCTGGCGGAATTATATCAGCAATATAGCCAACCACAGCAATACGCCTGTATGGAAAGTAAGCCAGGAAGATATCCAGGTAAGCCTGGTGTGGGGCGCGCAGGTATTGCAACGTATTGCACAACAGGTGAGAGCTGCGGAAAATAAATTGATAAGCGCAGAAAAGTATGCGGCCATCACCGCGCTTTGTGATAACACTTCCTGGCCGCAGCAACAACTCGATACTGCCTGGAAAACCTTGCTGCTGGCTCAGCACCACGATTGTTGGATTGTACCTTACAATGGCCGCGAAGGCGATACATGGATCGATAAAGTACAGCGCTGGACAGATAATACCCTTTCCGTAAGCGATAACATCTTACAAAAAAATAATCAACACAACACCTATATCCGTGCATTGAACACTACCGCGCAACCCCGCGAAGAGTGGGTGCAGTTGCCGGAAGGTACGCAATGGAAAGTGACCAACAGTAAAGGTAAGCCGGTGGAAACACAGCAGGGGCGCATGAAAGCAACCGTGCCGCCAATGGGGTTCAGCATTTACAAATTGCAACCGGCAACGGGAGAGAATAACCAGCCTGTCCGCGAAGAAAATCATTTGCTTCAGATAGAAACAGATCTCTACCGCGTGGAAATAGACCCTGCAAAGGGAGGCGTTATTACCAGCCTGGTAGTAAAAACTACCGGCAAGGAAATGGTGGACAAAAAAAGCCCTCGCGGGTTCAATGAACTGAGAGGATATTTTTACAATGAAAAAGCCTGGCGCTCCAGCATGGATACCACAGCCACCGTGCACATCAGGGAAAGTAACAAGGCAGGTACGTTTGTAGAGATCAACGGCTTCATTGCCGGTCATCCTTTTACACAGCAGGTGATATTCACCAACGGCCAGCGCAGAATTGACATGAAGGTGAAAATAAACTGGAAAGGCAATCCCGGTATAGGCGCCTATTCACAGGCAGATGATTACAGTGCGGAGGCATATCATAAAGCATTCTACAACGACAGCTGCAAACTGCAGGTATTGTTCCCGCTTCATCTTACCAAACAACAACTAAGCAAAGACGCCCCGTTTGATGTGACCGGCAGCCGCCTGGAGAATACCTTTTTCAGCAGCTGGGATAGTATTAAAAACAACGTGATCCTGCATTGGGCGGATGTAAGTGATGGCAACAACGGCATGGCCCTGTTTACCGATCATACTACCAGCTATGTGCATGGAAAGGACTACCCGCTGGGTCTTACGCTGCAATACGCCGGCAGGGCGCTCTGGGGCCGTAATTATGATATCACCGGGCCAACGGCAGTAAGCTATGCCATTGTGCCTCATCAGGGCAACTGGGAAACCGGCGGCATCAGTAACGAAGAAACAAGCTGGTGCGAACCATTGCAGGTGCTGCCTTCAGCCGGCGGAAAGGATTTCTCATTGCTGGCCCTGCAGGATAAGAACTGGCAGGCATCCACATTGCTGATGGATGGAACAGACCTGCTGATCAGGTTGTATAATCCCGGTGGCAACAACAGCGAAAGTGTGCTCACTTTCAACGGCGCCACCACGGCTGCTTTGATGGAACAACTGGATGGCACTGCCGGCAAAGTCTTACCACAAAGAAAAATATCCGGTAAAACCATCATCCGCCTGGCCATACCGCGTTTCGGTATCCGCACCATCCGGCTGAAAAATGTATCTGTAAATTATTAAACTACTATAATGAAAAAGCTATTGTATTCTTTCGGGTTAAGCCTTGCTACTTTGTTGGCGCAGGCGCAGGTAAAGCCCTTTCAGCAAAACGACCGCGTGGTGTTTACAGGTAACAGCATTACCGAAGCAGGCGCCTATGTCTCTTACATTTATCTCTACTATATGACTCATTTCCCCGGTAAAAAAATGGTGATCATGAACGGGGGAATAGGGGGAGATAAAGCATCTGATATTTACCGTCGCCTTGAATATGATGTGCTGGGCAAAAAGCCCAGTGTGCTGGTGCTTACATTTGGAATGAATGATACCGGTTATTTTGAGTTCAACAATGCAGATGCCGGTAAAACCGCAGCTGAGCGCATCGCCGCTTCCCGCCGCAGTTACGGACAGATAGAACAGCGGCTCCTGCAATTACCGGCTATACAAAAAGTGCTGATGTCTTCATCGCCTTATGATGAAACCTCGAAGTTCAACACGAATATATTTCCCGGTAAACATAAAGCCATGCTGGAAATCGTAAAATTCCAGGAAGAGGCAGCCCGGAAGAATAACTGGGGCTTTGTGGATCTTTTCCGTCCTATGACGGCCATTAATGAACAACTGCAACAAAAAGATTCCACTTTTACCATGATCGGTTCCGACCGCATACACCCCGGTAACGCAGGCCACCTGGTAATGGCTTCCCTTTTCCTGAAAAGCCAGGGCCTGAGCGGCAAACCAGTGGCGGAAGTACATATCAATGCCGGCAGCGGTAAATTGCAGCAGGCGGTAAATTGCAATGTCAGCCAGCTGAATGCATCTGCCGGTAAAGTGAGTTTCGGTTACCTGGCCGCTTCATTGCCTTTCCCTATAGATACAGTAGCCCGCATTTGGGGCAACAGCCAGAAACAATCTGATGCGCTAAACTGGATTCCTTTCATGGAAGATTTTAACAGGGAAATATTACAGGTAGATGGATTATCTTCCGGGGAGTATACTTTACTGATAGATGGTCATGCGGTGGGTAGATGGTCTGCCGGCGCATTTGCACAGGGCATCAACCTGGCTACTGTGCCGCAAACGCCGCAGTATAAACAGGCATTGTCTGTAATGCAGCTCAACCTTCGCCGTGCGGAAGTAGAAAGCCGTTTCCGCAGCTACTACTGGGTGCAGAGCAACTTCTTTGATAAAAAGCATTTACTGATGCAGGATGATGCCGCTGCGCTGGATAGCGCCCGCGCCTATACGAAAACAGACTGGGCGCTGCGCCATCATGAAGAAGTTTACGAAACCGCCATGTACAAAGAGCTGCGTGCTGCATGGCAACAGGAAATTGATACGATCATTCGCCTGATCTACACTATCAATAAACCTGTGCTTCACAAAATTGAGATCGTTAAATTGTAAAGATGAAAATTACTGCGTTCCTATTTTTTTCAGCTCTTTTCTCAGCTGCTGTTAACGGGCAGGCCCAGGGCCCGGCTGCATACGTGAATCCTTTTATAGGCGCCAGCACCAGCGAAGGCGCAGCAGGTATTTATCACGGCCTGGGGAAAACTTTTCCCGGCGCAGCCACGCCTTTCGGAATGGTACAGCTCAGTCCCAATACCATTACCGGCGGCGATAACGGCTCCGGGTACAGCTATGAACATACCACCATAGAAGGATTTGCTTTTACACAAATGAGCGGTATCGGCTGGTTTGGCGACCTGGGTAATTTCCTTGTAATGCCCGCCACCGGCCCATTGCAAACGGCTGCCGGCAGGCGGCAACACCCGGAGGAAGGCTATCGTTCTGCCTATTCCAAACAAACAGAAAAAGCCAGCGCCGGGTATTACGGCGTTAAATTAACGGAGCACAATATCACCGCGGAAATGACTGCCGCGCCGCATAGCGGCATCATGCGATTTACTTTTCCCGCCGGGAAGCAGTCGCGCATCCAGATTGACCTGGCCCGCAGGGTAGGAGGTACCTCCACCTGGCAGGAAGTAAAAGTGATCAACGACAGCACCATTGCCGGTTACATGCAATGCACACCGGAAGGCGGCGGTTGGGGTAACGGTGATGGGAAAGCCAATTATACCGTTTACTTCTATGCGCAATTCAGTAAACCGCTTTCCAACTACGGTACCTGGAGCGCAGACATCCCGGACGGATGGTCGCGCAAACGCGAGGATGTGGAAAGCGCCCGCTACCAGCAACAGATCGCAAACGCAACTGTAACGCCAGGTACGAAAGAGAAAGCAGGAAAACATCTTGGCTTCTACACGGAATTTACCACCACGGAACAGGAGGCAGTACTGCTGAAAGCAGGTATTTCTTTCGTAAGTATTGAAGGCGCTAAAAACAACCTGCAAACGGAAATAAAAGACTGGAATTTTGACGCGGTAAAGCAACAGGCATTTGATTCATGGAACAAAGCCCTGGGAAAAATGACGATCACCGGCGGCACGGAAGAGGAAAAGAAAGTATTCTACACAGCACTGTATCATACCATGATTGATCCCCGCAATTTTTCCGATGTGGATGGAAAATATATAGGGGGAGATGGAAAAGTACATGCCGTTAAAAACTTCAGCAAACGTACCATCTTCAGCGGATGGGATGTATTCCGCAGCCAGATGCCGTTGCAAACCATCATTCATCCACGGGTGGTGAACGACATGGTAAATTCGCTGGTAACGCTGGCAGATGAAACCGGCAACCAATACCTGGAGCGCTGGGAATTCCTGAACGCCTACAGCGGTTGTATGATCGGTAACCCGGCCGTATCTGTAATGGCGGATGCCTGGGCGAAAGGTATACGTGGATTTGATATCAATAAAGGGTATGCCTTTGCCAAAAATTCCGTGGAGAAATTTGGCAACGGCAGCAAAGGATATTCCACCGGTGGATTAAGCGTGTCGCTCACTTTGGAATATGCTTATTTTGATTGGTGCTTAGGTAAACTGGCCGCCTCACTTGGAAAGAAAGAAGACGCAAAAATATACCTGTCCCGTGGCGCCAATTACAGGAATGTATTTGATACGGCGAAAGGCTGGTTCCGCCCCCGTAACGATGACGGCAGCTGGCAACCCTGGCCGGCAGATGGCCGCATGCAGCAGGGCTATGGTACTATTGAAAGCAGCCCTTACCAGCAAGGCTGGTTTGTGCCGCAGGATGTACCGGGCATGGTAGCCCTCATGGGTGGAAAGGAAAAAGTACTGGCCGACCTGGAGACGTTTTTTGAGAAGGTACCGCAAAACATGATGTGGAACGATTATTACAATCATGCCAATGAACCGGTGCATCATGTACCTTTCCTGTTCAACCGCCTGGGCGCTCCCTGGCTCACCCAGCAATGGACCCGGGAGATCTGCGCCCGCGCCTATCATAATTCCGTGGAAGGACTGGTAGGAAATGAAGATGTAGGGCAGATGTCGGCCTGGTATGTACTGGCGGCCAGCGGTTTGCACCCGCTATGTCCCGGAAGTCCCCGGTACGAGATCACCAGCCCGGTGTTCAGTAACATTACTATCTCTCTTGATCCTGCTTATGCAAAAGGTAAACAGTTTGTTATTACCGCCCGTAATAATTCACCCGCCAACCGCTATATCCAGCGTGCCTGGTTAAACGGGAAACCATATCCTCACTGTTATATTAATCATGCTGATATTACCGCCGGCGGAACCCTGGTACTGGAAATGGGTAGCCAACCGGCAAAGCATTGGGGAATTAAATAAAAAAATTAAAGGAAGGATGGCGGTACCGCTTTTCTAAGGTGTCAGTACCATAGGGACTAACAGTAACCAATCAGAAAATATCCCGGGTCGCCCCTGCTGCAGATGACTGCTTCTGCAGACAGGGGACGGCATGCCACGTATGTAAATTTTATCACCAAAAAGCCGGATGCAAACACGTATTAACGTTATGAAAATGAAATTCGCATTCACTGCTCCTGTATGCCTATGCATAGGAATATTTACCCTGGTTTCCTGTGGTAAAAAGAACTTCCTGGACCAGACGGAAACGACTAACCTGGACGAGCAAACGGTATTTTCCGACAGCGCCCGCACAGTAGCTTTCCTTACCAACATTTATATCGACATCGGTTTCGCGGAAAGCGCTACCCGCTTTGGTAACGGCGGCCTCGATGCTTCCTGCGATGAAGCCGAGCCCCAAAAATCCGCTACGGTTACCACCTCTATCCAGTTTGCCACGGGCACGGTTAATCCTTCCATCATCAGCGCCGATGCCTGGAATACGCCCTACACTAATATCCGCAGGGTGAACCAGTTGCTGAAGCACCTGCCCGGCTCGCCCATCCCTTCGCATATCCGCAACGTGATGAGCGCGGAAGCACGCTTCCTGAGAGCATGGTATTATGCCGATCTGTTAAAACACTATGGCGGTATTCCACTGATCGGCGACTCGGTGTATAAAGTGGAAGATAAGATCCCTGCTGTGCGCAATTCCTATAAGGAGTGTGTGGACTATATCGTATCGGAATGTGATGCCGCTGCGGCGGTATTGCCGCTGGTAAGGATCCGGGAAGACTATGGCCGCGCCAGCGGCGGCGCTGCTATGGCGCTGAAAGCAAGAGTACTGCTGTATGCGGCCAGCCCGCTCTTTAATGGCGGTGGTATCAATAAAGCGGATGCCGCCACCTGTTACCCGGATAATGTACCGGAGCGCTGGAAACTGGCCGCCGATGCAGCTGCCGCGGTGATGAACACGGCTGCGTATTCCCTGAATGAAGACAATACCACTGCACCGGGTTATGGTTTTTATAAAGTATTTACCCTCCGGGTGAATCCAGAATATATCCTCGCTAAAATGCAGGGCGGTAACCGTGAACTGGAATCGGCCTGGCAGCCACCATCCAGGAATGGCGCCCAGGGCGGCTTTCCTTACCAGGATTTTGTAGACGCTTTCGGTATGGCCAACGGTAAAGCCATTACAGATCCTTCGTCCGGTTATGATGCTGCCAATCCATACAGCAACCGCGATCCCCGTTTGGCTTACTCCGTGATCCGCGACCAAACGCCGCTGATACAGAATACCGGGCTGAAAGAACCTGTTAATATTTTCCTGGGGCCCGATGGCAAAGGCGTGAGCCAGGATGCCGTACATGCGGGAACGCCCACCGGTTACTACACCAACAAGATGCTTGACGAAAACATCGCGGCGAACTTTATACACGGTTCCCAACGCTGCTTCCCGCTGATGCGATACGCAGAAGTATTGCTCAACTACGCCGAAGCACAGAACGAATACGCAGGCCCGGTGGCCGAAGTATATAACGCGGTAGCGCTGGTGCGTAAACGCGCCGGGTTATCGCCTTACGAGCTCCCTGCAGGGCTTTCCAAAGAACAGATGCGGGAAGCCATTCACGCGGAGAGAAGAGTGGAGCTGGCTTTTGAAGGCCATCGCTTCTGGGATGTAAGAAGATGGAAAATAGCTGCACAAACGGAAAATAAACAGATGACCGGCATGGAAGTACGACGCAACGGCGCTAATGTAACCTATACCATCTTCCCGGTACGCAAACATAATTTCCGCGATGCCATGTACCTGTGGGCTATCCCCCAGGGCGAAACAGCCAAATCTCCTGAGCTAAAACAAAATCCATCCTGGTAAAAAGTAAAAATATGAAATCAAGATTCCCGGTATGTTTACTGATGCCAATACTGGTACTCATCATCAACTCCTGCCACCGCAATGAAATAATGGTGCCTGAGCCGGTAAAAGATATTGCCGGCGAATGGCGTATCGTTAAGGCCGTCCGCAATGGTGTGGATATCACCACGCTCACGGATTTCACAAAGTTCAGGATCCGTTTCACCACCGATCTGCAATATACCATCGAAAATCCACTGCCTTTTGTAGTCAGCAAAAACGGCAGCTATTCGCTGGATGATCCCAAATATCCTTTCCGGATCAGCTTCAGTCAAACAGGTAACAGCGCACCGGTCAGTACTACATTTTCCTACCCGGTGGTAAACGGCAAACGGAACATGAGCTTTTCGTTCAGCCCCGGTTGCACCGCCAATACTTACCTCTACACTCTTGAAAGATTAAATCCCTGATCCAACACAATGCAACGCGTTATGAAAAAATATACTTACGGTATCGTCCTGTTCCTGCTCCTGCTGGCCGGTTGCGTATTCCTCGACGGTGTGGACCAGCCCTCCTCTGCAAAAGCAGACCAGGAAATGACCATCACTATGCATAACCGCATCGATGTAGCGGATGGAGGGCGGTCGGGCGTAAGACTGATCGTTGGCTTCCTGGCGCCTAAAAGCTGGGCCGCCGCCGCTAATGCAAAGATCACTTTTACCACTCATTCATATGGCAACGGTAAAATGGTACCGGTGCCTTCAACGGTTACCGTTAGCGGAAAAACATGGCCGGCTGCGCTGAAAGACCGGTTTGGCATGGGCGGCAACTATATGACAGACGACCTGGAATGGGTAGTGTTCTGGACTGAGCAGGCCTATAATGTGCCACAGGGCGTAAAAGATAACATCGATGTAACGATGGTAATTAAGCCCGGCCCGGAAAATATGCAGTTTAAAACCGGCTACTTCCTGGGCACCAGCAGCGATGGGCTCAGCGATGTATTCGGCTCCAATAACGTATATAAGTGCCAGTTCAAAGATTGCTTCTCCATAACAGATGGCCAGGGCGATCTCATCGATTTCTGTAACCCGCAGATAGCGGCAGTAACGCCAGGATCGGCTACGGACAATGATTTCCTCACCATGAGCTTTGACCCGGAAGTAGTGCAAACCGCGCTCAATGGCGTAAGCAATATTTACCTGTGCGCAAAAGGTTATACCAGCAACGGGCAGGTACTTGAAGTATGTACGCAAACAGACGCCTCAAAACTGAAAGCCTACACCGGTAAAAAATCCGCTATCACCATCTGGCCCCGGGCATACTTCAACCTGCAGGAAGGGCAAACACTGGAGAAGATCGAGTACTTTTTTACAGATGTCAGCGGTGCGGTAAAGGTTGGATTCGGCAATACCACTGCTCCTTTCGTGTACACATTCAAATGTCAATAACCTCCGTTCCATAAAACTGATACAATGGCTCACAGCTACATTAAAAAATATATCCCAGCCTTTGCCTGTTTTGTACTCGCGCTATGCGGGAACGCGCAGGCACAGCAAACCGGCGCTATCTCCGGCAGGCTGATAGATAATTATGGCCAGCCGCTCGCAGGGGTCGCCATCTTCATAAAAAATACCGGCGACAGTACCAGCACCAATGCGAATGGCGCTTTTACCATACGCGCTGCCAGGAATACTACCTTGGTTTTCCGGCATCCCGGTTACAGGGAAATAGAGCAGAAGGTACAGGACACCGCTATCACCCTGCGTATGGATGAACTGTTTATCCCTTTGCCACAACGTATCCCTGTGCTCTACGGGGAAGCATCTGTGAAAAGTTCAGTAGGCTCTATCGCAACGGTATATACCAACCAACTTTCTACTACGCCAGCTACCTTGTATGCCTATGCGTTGCCCGGCCGTTTGGCGGGCCTGTACACACAGCAGGTAAGCGGGTTCCGGAACCCGGGTACCACCAATAATTTCGATGTGGATATCTTCATCGGCAATATTCCAAAACCAGGCGCATCAGAACCGAACGATAATACCGAAATGAATTTATCGTTACGGGGGCAGGTACCGGTTACTATTGTAGATGGTATACAACGGGATCTCTTTTCCATAGACCCGGAAAATATTGAATCCATTTCTGTATTGAAAGATGGGCTGTCTACTATTATGCTGGGGCAGCGCAGCTCCCGCGGCGTATTACTGGTAACCACCAAACGCGCCCGGGCAGGTAAACCCCGCGTATCTTTCACCGCGCAAACAGGTATTCAGCAGTCGCTCTCCCTGCCAAAGCCATTGCCCTCCTGGCAATACGCTTACCTGCTGAACGAAGCCCTGCAGAATGATGGTAAGGAACCCTTATACAAAGAAGCTGATTTTATCGCTTTCCGCGATCATTCAACACCTTATACTCACCCGGATGTAAACTGGTACGATGCGGTGCTGCGTGATAACGCGCCCATGTCGCGCTACAACCTGAACATCAACGGGGGCGGCAATACGGCGCGGTATTCTGTATCGCTGAACTATACCGGTCAGCAAGGCATCTTCAATACTTCTTCTGCCAATAACTATAATACCAACGCCGGGCTGAAACGTTATCTTATCAACACGGATGTGAATATCGATGTGAGCAGGAATTTCAATGTAGGCATGCAGCTCTTTGGCCGTCTCCAGGAAGGAACACAACCCGGTGCAGGCATCGGTACTGTATTGGGCGGTTTGTTGTCCACACCCAATGGCGCCTATCCTGTTTATAATCCCAACGGCAGCTGGGGCGGTACCAGTAACCTCACCACCAACCTCTTATCGCAAACGCTCAACAGCGGTTATATCCAGGACAACAGCAAAGACGTAATGGCTAATGTGGACCTGCGCTATAACCTGGGCGATTGGCTGCCGGGGCTTTCTGTAAAAGGTAAGGGCAACCTGTCTATTCAATCAGCCAATGCGATAGACCGTAGTAAAAGAGACCTGGTATACAAAGTGTCCATCGACGAGGAAGATACGCTGTATACGAAGTATGGCAGTGCTATGGCACAGCAGAATAATTTCATTTCCGTTTTTAATGCACAATACTTTTTTGGCCAGGTATCACTGAACTACGACCGGCAATTTGGACGTCATGGCGTGAATGCCGTAGTGCTGGCAGATACCAGGCAAACTATCTTTAATTATGACCTCCCGGGTAAGTCTACCAACCTGTCCGCTAAAGTGGCCTATAGTTATGCAGACAAATATTTCATAGAAGGCGCGGTTAACAGGAGTGGCTTCAACCGCTATCTGCCCGGCAAACAATATGGTAACTTCTTCGCAGGAGGTATCGGCTGGGACCTTGCACAGGAAAGCTTTCTCAGGGAAAACAGCCACTGGCTGAACCAGTTGAAACTGCGCGCTACCTATGCACATACCGGTAATGGTATTGATAACTCAGGCTATTACCTCTGGCGCCAGGACTTCAGCGAAGACAATGGCATAGGCGGTGGCATTTACTCCCAGGGAACGGCCCGTTCACCAGCTTCGGGCTTTAAGGAGAACGGCCTGGCCAATGTGAATATCTCCTGGGAAACCGCCCGCAAAATGGATGTGGGAATGGATGTTTCCCTGTTTGGTAACAAGTTGCAGATAACCGGCGATTATTACCACGACCGTTATGAAGATCTTTTACAGATACGTGGAAAAAGCATCGCGCTGTCCGGCGCCGCTTACCCGCCGGAGAATATCGGTATTAACCTGTACCAGGGCGGGGAACTGACCGTTACCTACCAGGGCAGGGTGAAAGACTTTAATTACTTCATCACCGCCAACGGTAGCATAGAAGGCACCAAAGTGGTGTTTATGGATGAGCAGCGCCGCGATTATGAGTGGAATAAAAGAACAGGGCAACCGGTAGGCATGCGCTTTGGCTATATCGCCGATGGATTTTTCCAGAGTGCCGAAGAAGCCGCAGGCAGCGCCACCATCGCCGGTTACAAACCATTGCCCGGCGACATACGTTACAAAGACCTGAATGGCGATGGCGTTATCAACCAGTTTGATGAAGCGCCTATTGGTATTTATAGGCCACGCATTTATTACGGTGTTAACGTGGGTTTTTCCTGGAAAGGAATAGAAGCCAGCGCATTGTTACAGGGCGTAGCCAACCGGGTGAATTATATAGATAACAGCGCTACCGAAGCAGGGTTCCAGTTTATGAATTTTACCTATGGCCAGGCGTATGAGCAGATCACCGGCCGCTGGACGCCGGAATCAGCGGCTACGGCTACCTACCCGCGTTTAACCGCCGATGCCAATAATACCTATAACAAGGTATCATCGTCCTTCTGGATCCGCAACGGCAATTACTTCCGGCTGAAGAATATAAACGTTGCGTATAATCTTCCTTACAGGTGGACAAACCGCGTGAAGCTGGGCAGCGTAAAAGTGTTTGCCAATGCACAGAACCTGTTTACACATGCAGCATATGATTTTGTTGATCCTGAAGTAGGCGTAGGAGCGTATCCTATCCAACGGGTATTGAACACAGGTATCAACATAAAATTCTAAACAAAGCATCATGAAATATTTCCGCATATTGATCTTCCTGGCCGGCTGTATGACTGCCGTTATCAGCTGCAGGAAAGATTACGAAGTTATTCCGCTCGAAAAGGTAACCATCGAGTATGTATTTGACCAGGATGATTCACTGGGCACATACGCCAATAAATTCCTCAACAGCATTTATTCCAAACTGCCCGGTGGCTACAACCGGGTAGGCGGCGACCTGCTGGATGCTGCATCTGATGATGCTATCTCCGGTTTGGTGGGCACTTCCTCCGTGTCGCAACTGGCAACAGGCGCTTATACCTCTTACGCTGCTATCGCAGATGAATCGCCCTGGAACAATTGCTACGCCGCTATCAGGGCTGCCAGTCTTTTTGTATCCAACATCGATGTATCGCCCGTAAAAGAAAAATTACCCAACGGCGCTTCCATCCGTTACGCCTGGAAAGCAGAAGCCCGCTTCATCAGGGCGTTGTTTTATTTTGAGCTGCTGAAACGCTATGGTGGTATACCGTTGATGGGAGATAAGGTAAGGGAATTGGGAGATGATGTACAGATACCACGCAGTTCTTTCGCCGACTGTGTGAACTATATTGTAAACGAATGCGATGCTATTAAGGATAGTCTACGGCCTAATCCTGTAGTGGCGCCGGAGCTGAACAGCCACCGCGCTACCAGGGGCGCTGCGCTGGCATTAAAAGCGCGTGTGTTGTTATATGCTGCGAGCCCCTTGTTCAACGGGCAGAATATAGAAGCGGGCAATGCGCTCACAGGATACGCCAGCTATGATAAGGAACGCTGGAAGCTGGCGGCGGATGCAGCCCACGACCTGATCAATGAAAAGACTTTTTCGTTGCTGCCCAATTTCAAAGATGTATTTATTACCCAAAACAACAGTGAAGTGATCTTCTTCCGCCAGGGTGGAAACTCTACTGAAATTGAAAGTGCCAACGGGCCGGTAGGTTTTGCAGCAGTAGCGAGAGGGCGCACCAATCCCACCCAGGAACTGGTGGATGCATTTCCTGCCGGTAACGGTGTGCCGATCACTGATCCCGCATCGGGCTATAACTCCAATAATCCTTATGCCAACCGCGATCCGCGGCTGGCTATGACCATCCTGTACAACGGCGCCCGATGGCTGAATACGGAACTGCAAACATTTGAAGGCGGGCAGAACAGGCCGGGTGGAGCAGAACCCGGTACCAAAACATCGTATTACCTGCGCAAGTTCATGGGCAACTTTGAAAACGCTACACAATACAGCAATACCAGCCATGACTGGATCATACTGCGCTACACGGAAGTGCTGCTCAATTTTGCGGAAGCAGAGAATGAATACAGCGGCCCCACTGCAGCTGTATACCAGGTGCTGAAAGACCTGCGCGCCCGTGCAGGCATCGCCCCTGGCGATAATGGTATGTATGGCCTTCGTGAGAATATGACAGCAGATGAGATGCGTAATGTAATACGCAATGAAAGAAGGATAGAACTGGCTTTTGAAGAGCACCGCTTCTGGGACATCCGCCGCTGGAAAATTGCACAGCAGGTATACAGCAAAGCGTTGCATGGTATGAGCATCGTCAAGGAAGGACCGGGCTTTAATTACAATGTAGCCGAGGTGTTCAAACCTGTTTTTGCTGCGCCAAAAATGTACCTGTACCCGATCCCTTATGACGAAGTGGTGAAGAACGATAACATGCGCCAGAACCCAGGCTGGTAAAGTCATATCCCTTACAAGAAATTTAACTGACTGAAGATGAAAAATATAATACTGTTTCTCCTGCTGCTGCTCCCTGCACCGTTCCTCGCAACGGCCCAGCAAAGAATTGTAAGCGGTACGGTAAAAGATATGAACGGCGTATTGCCCGGCGCTTCCATTTCGGAAAAGGGCATGCCTGCCAACGGGGTGATAGCCGATGCCAACGGCCGGTTCAAACTCACGCTGAAAGGCACATCGCATACACTGATTGTAAAGCTCATAGGCTTCTCCGCCCAGGAAGTGGATGTGGCCGGCCGCGACGCTGTTGATATAGTGTTGCAATCGTCCACACAAGGCATCGATGAAGTGGTGGTAGTGGGATTCAATACCGCTAAACGTATCACCAATACCGGTGCAGTAAGCGCCATTACCGGTTCGGAAATCAGGAATGTGCCTACGGCCAATGTGCAGAATGCGCTGATGGGTAAACTGCCGGGATTTGTGTCGCAGCAACGTTCAGGTCAACCGGGAAAAGATGCGTCGGACTTCTTCATCCGTGGTGTCAGCTCGCTGAATGCAGATGGCAATAAACCGCTGATCATTGTAGATGATATTGAATATTCTTACGACCAGTTACAACAGATCAATGTAAACGAGATCGAAAGTATTTCCATTCTGAAAGATGCATCTACCACAGCCATCTATGGTATCAAAGGAGCGAACGGTGTACTGGTGGTATCTACCCGCCGTGGTAAAGCCGGGCTTCCACAGGTGAATGTGCGCGTAGAGTCCGGGCAGCAATCGCCTGTGAAAACGCCGAAGTTCCTCAACTCCTACGATGCGGCTACACTGGTAAATGAAGCCTACAAAAACGATGGTCTCGCGCCTAAGTTCACAGCGCAGGATCTTGAACTGTTTAAAAGCGGCGCCGATCCTTACGGGCATCCTGATATCAACTGGTACGATGCGGTATTTAAAAAGCATGCTTACCAGGCCAATACCAACGTGGATGTTTCCGGTGGTACGGATGCCGTGAAATACTTTATCTCCGGAGGTTTCCTTACGCAAAACGGGTTGGTAAAAGATTTCTCTGATCCAAGGAACGAGGTGAACACCAACTACTTCTTCCGCAGGTATAATTTCCGCTCCAATCTGGATATGCGCGCTACCAAAACATTAACGATGCGGCTGAATCTCACTACCCGCTTTGGTGATATTAACCAGCCCAAATCGGCCAACGTGGTATCGGAAGTATATAACTTTGAGAAGATACATCCTTACTCTGCGCCAATGATGAACCCCAATGGCAGCTATGCTTACGCAGCAGATACAAAGGATGCGTTGCCAACCCTCAACGCAAGGCTGGCTAACGGCGGTTACAGTCGCACTAAAAGAACGGACTTCGATGTGCTGTATGATATAACGCAGCAACTCGATTTCCTCACGAAAGGATTATCGCTCACCGGCCGTATCGCCTATGGCGGCATAGAGCAATACGCCAGGAACCTGTTCCGCGAAGCGGAGCCGCCTTCTTATCATTACAACCCGGCCGACCAGTCGTACACCCTCGATCCGCGCGGCAACTATCGCCTGCAGAAGTACCGGGTTACAGGCAATACAGATCTCTATAGCCGGAATGTAAATACACAGGCTTTCCTTAGTTATAACCGTGTTTTCGGCGATCATTCGTTTAACGGGCTGGCCCTGTATAACAGGCAAAGCTATACGTCGAAGGCTGATATTCCTGCTAATTTCAGGGGTTTCTCCTTTAAAGTGGGTTACAACTACAAACAAAAGTACCTGCTCGACTTCAACGGCGCCTACAATGGGTCCGACAGGTTCCAGGCGAAAAAGCGTAACGGCTTCTTCCCGGCTGTGGGCGCAGGCTGGAGCATCTCGGAAGAACCCTTCTTCAAAAATAATATCTCCTTTGTAAGCCTGCTGAAAATACGCGGATCATATGGTGTGGTTGGTTCAGATGTTACTTCGGGCAACCGTTACCTGTATCGCCAGGAATATGTAAATGGC
>NZ_DATCRD010000168.1:0-17537 GCF_036569185.1 Chitinophaga sp. | reverse complement strand
GTGGTATAGGTATCGGAGAGGGCAATGCCCAAGTCGCCCCGGTATACCTGTACCCAGTTCTCCAGGCCAAGCATATTAGCCATTTTGAAGCCATATTTGGCCGCATGAAACATAAACCATTCGTGCGCATGAGTGCCCACCGGCTTTACTCCGTTCCGCATGGCAAGGTGTACATTGCTGGTACCTATAAAACATCCTTCTCCATACTGGCGAAGCGTTTTCACCACCAGCTTGTGAACCCCGAGGGAATGCCGGCGCCGGGTGCCAAAATCAGCGATGGTGATATCCATTTCTTTATATTTCTCAATCTTATTC
Source organism: Chitinophaga sp. (assembly GCF_036569185.1). Lineage (GTDB taxonomy): Bacteria > Bacteroidota > Bacteroidia > Chitinophagales > Chitinophagaceae > Chitinophaga. The sequence goes on along the minus strand of NZ_DATCRD010000168.1, from coordinate 17,222 downwards.
CGGGTAATGCGGATCACCTCCTCATCAGGCGCCCGTTCCTGCCCGGTCAACTGGTAATACAGCTCACAGATGAGCGACATCAGCGGCACCTCCCAGAGGATGGTGCGGTACCAGTAGCCATCCACATGCACTTCCAGGTTATCGCCCTGCTGGGCAATATGCACTTCCGCCGGATCATAGCGGTAGCCCTGCAGAAAATCAAGGTAGGTGGGGTCGAGATAAGGACAGGTGACTGCCAGGTAATCCTTTTCCTCCTGGCTAAGCTGCAACTGCTGCATATTATTGACCGCTTCGCGGAGGGCTTCTGCAAAACCAGGAGGAAATAAATGATGCCCGCGGTTAATAAAAGTATAACGGGCACGGGCCTTAGGAAACAATTTGATAACACCATGCTGCATGGTGAATTTGTAGAAATCATTATCAAGAAGGGAAGTAAGGATCATATTTGCTGTTTGGATTCACAATAAAAGTATATTTTTGCGGCTAAACCATATTGTAGTTAACATGCAGCAGATTAAAGTTAAATGGCCCCTTAACCCACAGGAAACGGTGTTATTCAAAGTAAACGGAGTATACATCAAGAACAATTTTAACGCAAAACAAGGCATTTTGTATCTTACCAACGAAAGAATTGTTTTCAAAGCAAGCCCTATGCTGATGTTCCTTGTGTTTGGCATCATCGGCTGGTTGCTGAGCCGTAAAAAGACCGCTGTAGAATTTCCGTTATCCGATATTACGGATTTCAAAAGAGGAAAACACGGATTCAATAAAAAAGTGGCCGAGTTCGACCTGATAGATGGCCGCAAAATCCGCATCGGGGTTACCGGTAAATGGGAAGTTTTTGATGCCGCTTACCAGAAAGCCATGCTGGATGTAAAGCCCTTATTCAGCGTAAATTAATTCCTCAGCGATTAAACCCGCAGTCCGCATTAGCATCGTGTCCTTCACGCATGCAATGCGGACTAACTTTCCCATCTGCTTCCTTCTCCTTATGTATCCTGCTCATGTCCGCACTTCTCCCGGAAGGGACTAAATTTCTGCGTAATATTGTTAGTAATCCTGCTGAATTATGTACTTTAAACAAAACTTGTTAATTTATGTTCAGGGAAAGCTGTTTAATAACGGTTAACCAGTTAGCGATTCAATAAGACTGAATAATCCTTTACCCAGATTATGACGAAATCAGAAATCAGCGCCAGGCTGCGCATGAACATTGCCAGCGCGGTGATCAGAACACATACGGCGTACCGGCTGAGACTACTGAGTGTATTTATGCAGGCCGGGCTGGATATTACTCCTGATATGTATTTTATTCTGCGTTACCTCTGGGGGGAACAGGATGGCAGCCGGCAGCAGGAACTGGCAGATAAGATCGGAAAAGATAAGGCCAGTCTGACCAAGCTATTGGACAATCTTGAAAAAAGAAACCTGGTAAAACGCATGTCCGACAACACCGACCGGCGGAGCAAGCGGGTATGGCTCACTGCTGCGGGCAAAAAGTTGAAAGATAAAGTATATCCGTTGGCGTTATCTGTTGTAGAGATGGCGGAGAAAGGCATTTCAAAGAGTGATCTTCAACATGCCCAGCTGATACTGGAATATATTTATAACAATATCAAAAGATGATCACCTGCTTTTCCTATCTTTAGCATATGCTAACCGGAATTTTAATCAATTTATTTGAACGTGATCTCAGCAAACTGGAAGAGGAGATCGCTGCATATGATACCGCTGCCGGCATCTGGCTGATTCCTCCGGGGATAAAAAATCCCGCAGGCAACCTTTGCCTTCATCTTTGCGGCAACCTGCAACACTATGTGGGTGCAGTACTGGGGAAAACGGGTTATGTGCGTAACAGGGACCTGGAGTTCAGTGCAAGGAACGTTCCTACGGAAGAGCTGCTGGTGCTGATCAGTACCACACGCCGTATAACCCTTACCGTTATAGCGGGGTTAACTGCGGAGGATATTGAAAAGATCTACCCGGAAAAGGTGCTGGCCGGCACTTTGTCTACCGGGCATTTTCTGGTGCACCTGAGCACACATCTTAATTATCATCTCGGGCAAATAAATTATCATCGCCGATTAACCCAACCTGGTTAAATGAACGCTTTTCTGAAAAATTTTATCAGGGTATATCAGCAGCTGAAATGGCTGGTATGGCCATTTGCGTTAGTCGTAATAACGATACTGTTAACGAGGGTGTTTGTAAGCAGGCAGGATGCTTATTTCTTTATCAACAGGTTACATACGCCGGCGGGCGATGTGCTATTCCCCTACATTACAGAGCTGGGAAGTACCCTGGCCGCGGTGCTTATTTCCCTGTTGCTGCTGATCATTAACCGGCGTGCCGGCACCATGCTGGCCACTGCTTACCTTTTCACAGCCGCCATCAGTTTCACGCTGAAAGCGCTCATCGGTTTTCCACGCCCACACCGTTATTTTGCCAGCCGTTTACAGGACATCTATTTTGTACCTGGCGTATCGGTGCTTGATAACTTCAGGAGCTTTCCTTCCGGGCATAGCGTATGCGCATTTACTGCTGCTACCGTCCTTTCCTATTATTCCAAAAATAAGTACCTGTCTCTGGTATACCTGGCGCTGGCCATGCTGGTGGGCTATTCCCGCATGTATATGAGCCAGCACTTCCTCGAAGATGTGACTGCCGGGGCCACGCTGGGCGTTTTCTTCTCCATGGTATGGTTAACTATTTTCCGCGGGAAAACGGAGCAGTTGTCAGGACAATAAATCTTTCTTTTTCTCCATTTCAGCAATGAGCGAGTCCTGGTGTTGCCGGAGCATATCCTTATATAGTTTTGCGGGAGATGTAGCGGAAGTATCTTTCTCTTTGTGCCATACAGGGGCAGGAGTGTACCTGGCCCATAATACTTCATACCCGATATAGATCCGGTATTTACCTTCTCTTACATCATCCGTATGGCCTAACCGGCGTTCTTCCCCGGGAGCAAGGTTTTCAATCAACCTTGCCTGGTGGGTAGTTCCCATGGGGGTGCTGATTACCTGGTTAATGGCCACGGTCATAAACCGCGTATCCGACAGGTTCTTTACACTGCGCAGGTATTTGGATACGCTGAATACACTGTTGGAAACACCTACTATCCTCACTGCCAGGATAGCGTCTTCCCCTGGAATGGGTCTTAATCTTTTCTCTTTAAAGGCCACACGGAAACTTTGCACCCTGAAACGGATGTACCACAACAGGAAGAAAAGCAGGATGATTACCGGAATGTACATAGTTAACAGCTTTTTGAGGAATGATCTGCAGGACATAGAGCCTGGTCGTTTGATCCGGAGGTTACAGGTTTTTTGATTATCAAATTGATAATGCTAAGATAAACGGTCTTACACAGGTAATTGTAAATTCAATGTTAACAAAAGCGTGATAGCTCAGGCTGGCAAAAGGTTTTCTAACGGGCCTTTACAAAAATGGACATTTTTTTTTGACATTAACAATTAAATCACAAAATTTCTCAGGAGAAACCTGCAACTTTGCCACATTGCCAAAAACAAGGTGTTTGTAACCAGGTCAGCTTTAGGGGTTAACCCCCAAATAATCTTTCGTTAATACTCCAAATAATTGTTTAATGTATTTTCCCTCATCCGGTAGAACAAGTAATGGTGTTGGGTAACACCCTGCTATAACATATTATCTTTTTATCATGTTATCAGCGGGGAAAGAATATAAAGCTTAAACCTGCACTGTGAAACTGTGGGTTGTAATAAGGCATGATCACTTTATCAGCTGCCCTGGCAGGGCCATTAAAGAGCTTTCGCTGCAACAGGGGATACACCCAATAAGCGGCTTTGGTACTTAAAATACCCACTCCCGCACCAGCTACCACATCGCTCAGCCAGTGCTTATTATTATACATTCTTAATGCGCCGGTGGTAGTAGCGGCCAGGTAGCCCGCCACTCCATACCAGGGGGAAACATCTTTGTATTCCTGCCGGAGATATTCCGCCGCAGCAAAAGCCGAAGCTGTATGCCCTGAAGGGAAGGAGAGGTAATCGGAATGGTCCGGCCGTTCTTCATGTGTTTTATTTTTTACTATTTCCACGGTACCTGCGGTAAGCACCGCCGAAATCCCCAGCAGGATGGTACGGTCGCGCAGGTTGTGTTTCCCGTGAATACCAGCAGCATTCAGTATATAAACCGCCGCTACCGGGGCATATTGCAGGTAGTTATCTATATGGGTGCGGAACTGGGGATGATCTTCTTTGATTTCTGCTTTGGTAGTACTGTTCAGGTCACGGAGCGTGGGATTATTCAACGCCAGCACGCCATAACCAATCATTGCTGCCGGAACTGCAAGACCGGCCACCGTAGTGTGAAATGGCCCTGATATCGCCCTGGATGGCGCGGGGTAGTTAAAATGTACAGTATCGCTTACCGTAGGCAGGGAATCTGTTTCCTGGGCTTCAGCGTTGTAGGAACAGGTAAGGGTACAGAATGCCAAACCTGTCGAGAATATCATTTTCTTCATGCATCTATCCTTATACCATCAAATGTAGATGCAAATTCTGGAGCAAATCTGTATCCCGTTATTCGCCGCCACGGTCGGGTTTGGGAAGGATCATTTCAGCCGTTTGCTTGGTATAACGGTTATGGAAGATAAAGGTAATCAGCAATCCAAGCAGGCAACCGGCCATTACAGACAATATCCTTGCCACCGCCGTATCCCAGACGTGTTCCCCGGCCTCGTGGGTCATTACAATAATAGTAGCTGCCAAAGCTGTACGGGTAGCTGCTTCCAGGTTCAGCAGGTTGCAGATCACCACCGTTACAAATACTGCCGTACACATCATCAGCAGCAAATTCGGATGTACCAGTATCAGCAGGAAACCGGAGATGCCACCTACCAGGTTTGCCTTAATACGTGTAACCGCCAACGTTACTGCGTCTGATCCATCGGGCGATAATACCAGCATCACGGAAATCAATACCCAGATCACATCGGCATAGTTCACTAACCACGACAAACCAAGCACCACCAGTACGCCGGTCACGCACTTGGCGGCATAGATCAATATTCGCCTGATTCTCATTTTGTCTATCATAATTGAACTTTTGGCAGTTGGGAATTGTTCTAATAACTTAACCAAAATAATGGCATGAAAATAAGGAATCTATGCTACCTGGCCACACTGATTGTTTCGTTGCACGCCTGTATTAAAGATCCGCCCATCAACCCGGAAGCTGATATTGAAACGTTTTCAATAGATAAAAAATATCTTACCGCAGATGTTTTTATTGACCAGGCAAACAGGAAGATCTTCCTGAATCTGACGCCTGATGCTTTTAAAAGTGGCGTAACGCCCGTTATTACTACATCTGCCGGCGCCACCGTAGTGCCTGCATCAGGCGATTCCTTACACCTGGATTCTTCTACTGTAAAAGAATATGTAGTCACCTCTGCCAGCGGCAACAAAAAAGTATATACGATCCAGTTAGGAGGCATGGGCATCTGGGCATGGGATTTTGAAACATGGGGATTGCAGGATCACGATAGATACCAGTATGTAATAGAACATGGCAGCAGCTCCTTCTGGTCGTCCGGCAACCCTGGCATTGCCTTGTCCGGCGTACCCAAAGACCCGATGGAATATCCTTTACGGGCATCTGCAGATGCCTATCATGGCAAATCTGCCGCTGAACTGGTAACCCGCAAAGGCACGGCGCTATCTGCGCTCATCGGCATTAAATTATTTGCCGGTTCTCTTTTTATTGGTGTGTTTGATCCGCAGAATGCATTAGCTGCCCCATTAAAAGCCACCCAGTTTGGCGAGCCGTATTCCGGTAAGCCCCTGCGCTTTGTGGGCTATTATAAATACCAGCCGGGAGATCAATACCAGGATAAAGCCGGGAACATTATTGCGGGCATGAAAGACAGCTGCTCCCTATACGCTGTATTATTTAAAGGCACCACCCGGCTGGATGCCACTAACATCCACACATCCGACAGGATCCTTGCTACTGCCAGTATTCCCGATGGCGGCCCGCGGGCAGCATGGACACGGTTCGACATTCCGTTTAAAATCACACAGCCATATACCGGAACCGAAAAAATGATGATGGCCATTGTAGCCTCCTCCAGTAAAGATGGCGATACCTATAAAGGCGCCATTGGCAGCCGCCTGGTACTTGATAGCCTGGAAGTAGTGAAGTAGTTCCTAATAAAACAGCATCGTAAATGAATAAAATAACTATAAAAATCGCAGGACTGATACTGGGCATACTAACATCCACCGCACAATTATTTGCGCAGGATAACGGGAACGAACAAACGAATACCAAAAGGTTCAAAAAGATACTTGAGCACCGCATCCTGGCAGGGTTTAATTTTGGCGGCACCGCACCCGTAGGACTGCCAAACACCATCCGCAAAATTAATTCCTACCGGCCGGAGTTTTCGCCTTCGCTGGGTTATGAATTGTCTTACCGCCACACTGAAAAATGGGGCGCTGCTATTGCCGTAAAACTCGACTACAAAGGAATGGCTACCAAAGATGAAGTACAGTATTTTCCTACTATCATTACCACCAGCGATGGCGGACGTTTTGAGGGAGATTTTACCGGTAAGAACAAAACCACGGTACGTAATGCATACATATCTTTTCCAATAAGCGCTGTGTATACCCCTGGCAACAGATGGCGCTTTAACCTGGGTGTTTATGCAGCCTGGCTATTCAGCTCCAATTTTTATGGCACCGTTTCCGATGGCTATATCCGCAACGGCGGCTCATTGGGAGAGAAAGTAAACATCACATCCGCTACCTTCGATTTTGGCACAGAAGTGCGCTCCTTTGATGCGGGGTTGCAAGGTGGAGCAGCATACCGGGTAGGTAAAAAACTCAGCATAGACGGTAACCTCAACTGGGGATTAAGACCTATATTCCCCGATGATTTCAAGGGGATGGATTTCCCTTTATACAATATCTACCTCACATTAGGCGTAACCTATAAAATATAAAAAAGCAGCAGCGACTTGTTGTATCCCTGCTGCTTTTTTATTACTACACGGTTTTAATATTTTGCTGCCTGGCCTGCTTTAGGAAGCGAGGCGCGGATAAATTCACGGATATCATTATTGCCGGTAGCCAGGTCATCTTTCCGGAGATACATCATATGGCCACTGCGGTAGCCGCGCCAGGAGAGGCGGTCTTTCAGCCGGCCGCCAGGGTCCATCTGCCACATGCTGTACTTGGCGTTGAAATAATCACAGGCGCCGTCGTAGTAGCCCGACTGGATCATTACATGCAGGTAAGGGTTGGCAGCCATTGCCTCGCGGAGGTTTTCGCCGGTATTATCGCCCTTGTTATCCCAGGGATGCACCGGGCCAAACATCATGTATTTCAGATCGGTGCTGAATTTCAGCTCCTGGCGAAGATAAATGTTGATGGCAGGTGTAAATGCATGCAGCCAGGAAGTAAGTTCTGCATTGTAATCCGGTCCGTTGCCGGCATCCTCCCGGTCCATGCCCCGGTAGCGGGAATCCAGCCGGCCTACGGTAAAGCCTTTATCACGCAGTAATTCTTTCCAGAAAAAACTCGGTGGTACATCCAGGTTATGTTGCAGGATCACTTTTTCTGAAAGCCCGGAATAGCGGGCCATTTTAGCCGCGATCGCTTTTCTTTGCTGATCTTCCAAAAAACCACCCTGGCTGATAGCCGGTATCAATTCATGAATGGTAAAGTTTTCCACCTCTGGTAAAACAGCGGTAAGGTCTTTCTGCTGCAGATCCGGCGGCAGCGCTTTATGATACCATGCGGTGGCCGCAAAGTAAGGGAGCCGCAATGCGGCGTCTACAGGGCCATTGCGGGAAATACCCAGCTCGGTGGGAGATACGAGGATCACACCATTCAGGTACATCCACTGCGCATTCTGCAATTCCAGCGCCAGGCCGGAAACACGGGTAGTACCATAACTTTCCCCGATCAGGTATTTGGGCGAAGCCCACCTGTTTTGCCTGGACACAAAGGTATTGATCCATTCCGCGAGGTAGCGGATATCCGCATTTACCCCGAAGAATTTTTCGCGGGGAACATCTTTCCCGATAAGCCTGGAAAAGCCCGTGTTAGCCGGATCTATGTAAATGATGTCAGCTATATCCAAAATGGTTTCCGGGTTTTCGTGTATGCCATAAGGTTGTACCGGGTACCCTTCATCATCGATATTCAGCAGGCGGGGACCCGTATATGCGATCTGCATCCATACCGAAGGGGTGCCGGGACCGCCATTAAAGGAAATAACCAGTGGCCGGGCGGCGCGGTCTTTTACATCGGTTCTTTCATAATAGGTGTAAAAGAGACCGGCCAGTACTTTACCCTCCTCATCCCATACCGGTTGGGTACCTGCTACCGCTTTGTAGGGGATCTTTTGCCCCTTTACGGTAACGTCATGAAAGGTGATCACCGCCGTATCCGGGTTCAGTACAACAGACCTTTGTAGCGGCGCATCTTCTCTGGCAGCAGGATTAGGTTTACTGTTCTTTTGCTGTGCCTGTAATTGCAGGCTGATGGCGCCTGTTAGTAATAGCGGCAGCCATAATTGTTTTCTCGTTAGGTTCATGTAGCAGATCTTGATTGCACTTAAAGATTAGGCAATTGTTGCAATAAATCAAGCAGATTAGGATGAGTGGGCTATGGCTGGAAATCGCTTGGTCTTTTGCCTACCAGTTTATAAAAAGTATTACTGAACGCTGAAACGCTGTTGTAGCCGGTATCCCAGGCTATTTCACTGATGGTCTTCTCTGTTTCAAGCAGGTACCCCATGGCTTTGATCATCCTGGCCAGTTTCAGGTACTGGAAAAAGGAGATATCCATGGTAGCGCGGAAAAGGCGGGTGAGCGTGCGCTCGCTGTAGCTGAAGGCGTGGCCCACTGTTTCCAGGGTAAGCGGCTCTCCAAGATTTTCCTGGATATATCTCAGTACGGGCTGCAGCCTCGGATTATCGGTTGTGGGCAGGGTAATGGGAAGCGGTACTGAGCTGATAGCCGGCAGCATATATTTGATGGCTTTGATAAACACGAAGCGTTTGTCGTCCGGCATGATATCGCCATCCCAGGCAGCCGTATGCAGGATCATTTCCAGCAGGAGATTGCTGACCGGGTAGATGCCTGTCTTATTATAAAAAGGATCTTCACTATCCTCCGGCTCGCTGAAAAAATATATGGTGCGTACATAATTGGCCGGGTACCGGTGCTGGAAATAATGTTCCACACCGGCGGGCACCCACATATAATGCCGCGCCGGCAAAAAATAGGTTTTATCCTTTGTATATAGAAAAGCAGCGCCGCCTTCAACATAGGTCAGCTGTCCCTTATTATGCTTATGTGGGGAGAAATGATGCTCCGTTTTCCAATGCCATACATAAGCGGATTCGGGGACCGCATCTACGTCCTGTAAGATGAGCTGTGGATCAAAATCTTTCATTTGGCCGGATCTAGCAATTTTATGGCAATTTATAGAAAATAAATTAACTGCCAGGGTAGGAACTTTGCATCTTCATCACTATAAGTATGTCTACAATTATTAATAAGTGGCTGGGAAAAGTGCTTATGTTAACGCTTCTTACCACACAAACAGCTACCAGTCAGAACCCTGAGAAGAATCCCCTAACGTTAACGGATGTATGGAAAAAAGCGGCAACCTATAACCGGCAATTGCAGATGCAGTACCTCCGCGTTCAAGGTATGAATGAACGGACCAAAGCCGCCAGGGATGAGCGCTTACCGGAAGTAAAGGCAAACGGCATATACGCCCGTGTTTCTAACCTGGCTATTTATGAAGATGGGTTACTGAAAAGTCCTACGCAATACCCGGTCGTGCACGGTTATTACCAATTCGGCGCAGATGCCTATCTCAATGTATATAACGGTGGAAAAACTACCAGGGAGATTGAACTACGGCAAACCGAAGCGGAATTGGCAGAGGAACAGAAAAATCTTACTGTTACGGACATCAGGTATAAAGCAGCTGCCATGTATCTGGATATCTATCGTGGACGGATGTACGAAAAAGTAATGCTGCAGGATATCGCCGAACGGGAAAAAGAACTGGAAGAGATCCGTCAACTGCACAGGAACGGCGTAGTACTGAAAAGCGACCTGCTGAGGGCGGAGCTCAAACTCTCCAAACAAAAAATGACGCTGCTGGAAATAAGAAACGGCATCCGGATCTCCAACCAGCGGCTGAATATTATGATTGGTCAGCCAGACAGTACAGACAACGAGGTGGCGCTGGATACATTAATGATCAGAAAACTACCTGCACGCACCTACCAAGATTACCTCGCCGATGCATATGAACACTCATTTGCCTTTAAGATTTCGGAGAAAGAAACGGTCCTGAGCGAATTGAAACTGAAGGATGTAAAGAGCAACATCCTTCCTAAAGTAGGGCTATACGCCGAATACGCCTACACCTATCCGCAGATCCTTTTTTATCCTTATTCCATTGCGCTCTACGGCCTGGGGCAGGTGGGTGTAAAAGCGGGTATACCTATCTCCGCATTTTACCAGAACAAACATAAAAAGCAGGAAGCAAAGATCAACCTGCAATGGCAGGAAACAGCACATGCTGATGTTAAAGACCAGGTAAGGCAGGAGGTAAAAATGGCCTACCTGCGCTTTACAGAATCCATCACACGTATAGACGTGGCTAATGATAACATCAACCAGGCAAAAGAGAATTTCCGGATTGTAAATAATACTTACTTCAACCAGTTATCACTGCTCACCGACCTGCTGGATGCAGAAACACAGCTGCTGCAATCCCGCTTCGATCTTACTACAGCAGAGGTAACCGCACAATTACAATACTATCAATTATTGAAAGCAACAGGCAACCTTTAATATATGAACAACACGAACACTAACACTACTACCAATAAAACAGACAGGCTTATTTCCCGCATCACTACCATCATCGCTTCAGTGGTAGTGGCATTCCTGGCCATATGGGGAATCAGGACGTTGCTGCATCAATGGAAATTTGAAGAAACAAACGACGCACAGATCGATGAATATATTAATCCTGTTGTAGCAAAAGTAACCGGGTATGTACAAGAGATCCGGTATGAAGAAAACCAGGAAGTAAAGCGGGGCGATACCCTGATTATCATTGACAACAGTGAATACGCCGCACAGCAACAGGAAGCCGAAGCTTCCCTGATGAACGCCAAAGCACAGGTATCGATACTGGAAAGTAATGTTTCCACCACAGCCCAATCTTCCAAAGTGTACCAGTCGCAGATAGCCGCAGCAAAAGCAAAACTAACGCACCAGGAACAGGAATACGACCGCTATAAGAAACTATACGACGTAGAATCCGCCACCAAACAGCAATTGGAAAGGGTAGAAGCTGCACGGGCAGTAGCGCAGTCGGAGTATAACACCGCACTCGATGCCTACCAGGCATCCCTCTCAAAAATCAACGATGCCAAAGTACAGCAAAGCGCGCTGGCAGCTGAAATTAAGAGGAGAGTGGCCGTGGTAACAAAAAACAATCTCAATGTTTCCTACACAATTATTACCGCGCCATACAACGGCAAAATGGGGCGCCGTACCATTCAGCGCGGGCAGCTGGTTTCTGCCGGGCAGGTGCTGGCTTATATTGTAGACTGGGAGGCAGGTAAATGGGTAGTGGCCAATTTCAAGGAAACACAGATCCGGCATATGATGATAGGCGGCACTGCAAACATAGCAGTGGATGCTTTTCCGGGGAAGCGGCTAACCGGTAAAATTGAATCGCTGTCGGCCGCCACCGGCAGCCGTTTTTCCCTGTTGCCACCAGATAATGCCACCGGCAATTTTGTAAAAATTGCACAGCGTATTCCTGTTCGTATACGCCTTAACGGTAGTGCGGAAGAATTAAAACAGCTTTCCGCCGGTATGAACGTGAATGTATCTGTTGAAAAAGAACGCAGGTAATCATGGGGCAAAGTAAACAAACATTCCGTTCATGGGCGCCAGAGTGGCTGATCAGGCTAACCATTCTACTGGTATTATTTCCAACGGTGATGCTGTTTGCATTATCAACGGCTAACGTGAACGCCGCTACGGGATTTTATGGCGCCGAACCGCCTGATATCCAGTTTTCCATGCTCGTGTATTATGCAGCCCTGGTGGCTTTCACGCCGCTGGAGAAGCGGTTCTTCAGCCGTATTGCCACTAAGGAATATTTTCTTATTTGCCTGGTGTTGCAGGTAGCCGTTAGTTACTGGTGTTATCATACCAGGGAAATATCGGTGCTGCTCATCTGCCGTTTTTTGCAAGGCATTCTTAATTGCGGTGTTACCAGCATCTGTTTAACATTATTATTCAGCAGGATGAAATCAGAACATGCACGGGAAACAGGCTATGCTATTTTTTATGGAATGATTCTTTGTGCCAGTTCACTAACATCGTTGGTAACTGCGCAGCTGGTGGATAATTATGAGTATAATGTTTTGTATAAGATGATCATTTATACATTCATTCCCGGGGCTGTATTGTTGTTGTTATTAATGAACCGCGTACATCTTGTTCGCAAAACACCGCTTTACCAGCTTGACTGGAGCAGCTTCCTGGTATATGCGCCGATGCTCATCCTGATGGGATATGTGCTGATTTATGGACAGCAGTATTATTGGTTGCAGGATGACCGGATAGTATGGAGCGTTGCGGGAATTATTTTCCTGGCCACCGTATTTGTTGTACGGCAGCTATACAGCAAGCGGCCTTTTATAAATATGGATGTATTTAAATCGAAGGGGTTCCTGTTTGGTATCACGCTGCTGGGAGGGCTTTACCTGATCAGGGGATCATTCAATGTTACCACCGGTTTCTTTTCCACAGTACTGGGCCTGGACCCGATCCATACTTACGGGCTGCTTGGCTACAACCTGGCTGGTATTGTGGTAGGGGCTACCATTGCGGCCAGGCTGGTGGTAAAAAAACGGCCGTTGCAATTCATATGGCTGACAGGTTTCTTTCTCTTACTGGTTTTCCATAGCACGATGTATTTCCTGTTCACCTCTGAAGCGGACCAGTCGACCTTCATACTGCCGTTGATCATCCAGGGATGTGGTGCGGGCCTATTGCTTACACCCATCGTTCTTTTCATCATTTCATCTGTACCGGAAAGTATCAGCGTATCGGCATCTACAGCCGGGGTTTTTATCAGGTACACATTTTTCGGGCTGAGCACTGCGCTCATTAATTACGGCTCCCTGTATTTCACCAAAATCCACGCGATGCGGCTGAGCGACGGGATTTCCAGAACGGATAACGGGCTGGAAGAGCGGCTGCATGCTTACCAGGCGGCGCTACAGTCGCGCGGACTAATGACTGACCAGGCGGCTAAACTGGCGCCGGGCCTGTTGGATAAAGCCATACAGAAACAGGCTTTTTTAAAGTACGCTATGGATTATTATGAGCTGGTGGCCATCCTGATACTGGTGCTGATGCTGCTGATTGTAATGACGCCGTATATTAACCGGATTACAATTAATGTGAGGAGTAAGCAGCCGGCGGCAGCAACGGTGTAAGCGTTATTTGATTTTCGTATCTTTGATGGATAATGAAGGTCATTGCATTACAATCCTTTTATAAGGCCCTGAACCAGGACATGGCGCCTGCTTTACAGGAAGCGGGGCACTTTAACATTTTCCGGATTGAAGACATGGAACTGCCGGGTCATAAGCAGGTGACGTATAGTCGCCGCGACTTCTTCAAAATCAGCCTGGTAAAGGGTCATAGCAAAATCCATTATGCAGATCAAACCATTGAAGTATTGGATAGCGTGTTGGTATTTACCAACCCGATGGTACCGTATAACTGGGAGAGGATCAGTAAAAAACAAAGTGGCTATGTATGCGTATTCACCGAAGCATTCTTTCACCGGTTTGGCAACATCAGTCATTACCCGGCATTTCAATCTGCTGAATCTGCGGTGATACCGTTATCTGCCGGCGACGTATCTAATTTTGCTGAACTTTTCCAGAAGATGTTCAATGAGCTGCAGGGTGGTTATGCCTATAAGTACGACCTGCTGCGGCATCTTGTAATGGAAGTGATACACGGGGCGCAGAAAATACAGCCCGCGTCCGGAATCCCCGCCACAGGCTCTAATGCAGCGGAAAGGATCACAGGATTGTTTGCAGAGTTGCTGGAACGACAGTTTCCCATTGAATTAAGCAGCCAGGTGATCCGGTTAAATACGCCTTCCGCCTTTGCCCGACAACTAAACATTCATGTTAACCATCTCAATAAAGCTCTGAAAGAGATCACGGGCAAAACCACCTCACAGCTCATTAAAGAACGCGTGCTGCAGGAAGCCAGGATCCTGCTTAAAAGTACCAACTGGACAGTCAACGAAATTGCCTGGTGCCTCGGATTCGGGGAACCTAATCATTTTTCTGCTTTCTTCAAAAGTCTGGCTAAAATCACTCCTAATAAATTCAGGCAATCCCGCACTGATTGATTTTTGTAGTTTTTGCTTTCAATCCGGTATCACTGGCGGCAACTGTTTGATGAACTTTGTATGATCAAACAAATAAAGCTATGTGGACAGCAAAAGATAATATGACAGATCAAACCGGTAAAACGGTGATAGTAACCGGCGCCAATACCGGAATCGGGTTTGAAACGGCGCTGGCATTCTATAAAGCAGGCGCACATGTGATATTGGCCTGCAGAAATACAGATAATGCCATCCAGGCGCTGGAAAGCCTCCGGCAACAGGGCGGTACAGGCACGCTGGAAACAGCTTTGCTGAACCTTGCCAGCCTGAAGATGGTCCGACAATTTGCTGAAACTTTCCTGGAACGTCACCAACAGCTTCACCTGCTTATTAATAACGCAGGGGTGATGATTCCCCCGGCATCTAAAACGGACGATGGGTTTGAGTTACAGTTTGGGGTCAACTTCATCGGGCATTTCGCATTGACGGGATACCTGTACCCATTGCTCAAAAACACACCAGGGGCGCGTATTGTTACGGTAAGCAGCATGGCTTACCTGCGTGGAAGTATCGATTTTGACAACCTTAAATCGGAGAAGTCCTATGATCCGATGAGAGAATATTCCCAGAGCAAGCTGGCTGATATCCTGTTTTCAGTAGAACTGCAGCGGCGCATCAACGCAGTTGGCGATAAAGTGATATCGGTAGCTGCGCAACCGGGCGCCAATAAAACGGAGCTGGCGCGTCATATGACCGCTGACGAATTTTCCGCCGCTGTAGAACGTATTGGTGAGCTCATGGAGCCTTGGCAGGGTGCTTTACCATCGCTGTATGCAGCTGTTTCAGAGGATGTAATGGGTGGTGAATTGTTTGGTCCCGACCAGGACGGCGGTTACCGCGGGTTTCCGGCGCGCGCAGCCATTGCGCCTAATGGATCGGACGAAGTGGCGGCCCAACGGCTTTGGAGTTACGCTGAAGAGGTAACCGGCGTTCAATTCCCGGGATAATTGATGCTCGTAAAGCGGATAGACTACGTATTGCTGATCAGGGTGATTTGAGAGGATCAAATCGACCATGGTCAGCTTTTTTAATTTAGGGGAGCCGAAGGTGACGGAAGAAGAGATAGTTAATTGTAGGTTATCTCAAACTGGAATTTTTCTATTTAACATAATATAAATTATAGGAAATCTATAGACACAATATTATCAGAAAGTTTCAAGTGTTTTTTATTAAGATTTATTGGGTTGAGAAATTTGATTCTTTGGTCGCTGTTTCTGAGGGTTCAATGGGCAGTTTTTCCAGGCGTTGTGGAATGAGTTGTACAGCGCTTGTTTACCAAAAATCAAAAAGCAACTATAAATGAATTATAAGAACTGCTGTTAAAGATGGATCAAAGACTGGCAGAACATCAAAAAGCAACTATAAGTGATTATCAGCCGTTGGCCCAAAGATGCATTTAGCAATATCGAGGCGCCCGCTGAAAACAAACTCCGGCTGTAAAGCTAATCCTGCAGTCGGAACATCGACTGTAAGATCTTTCTGTACTAAAACAGGACTAAGACACCTGTAAAGCGCTCGCTGAAACAATTTTTAGCATGTAAAGCTAATCCTGCATTCAATACGTCAACTGTAAAGTTTTTCTGCACTAAGGATCCTGAACACAGTATGAATAAGCCTTAGGTAAGTCCTAGGTAACCCTTAGTTAAGCCATAGATAAGCCATATCTATAAGATATGACTTATCTATGGCTTATTTTTTTGTTACTTCCCGACGCGATACAAGCCAAACCCTGGCAGCTCCTACATCTCCCCAATATCCAAAAACAAGATCTTTAAAATCATCCGATCATTGACCAGAACAAAGGCCCTGAGAATCGCGTATAATTTTTTATCCGGGAAGTCGTCTTGAATAAAAAACCGTTTGACCGGGTATAAACCATACCTAATCAAACGGTTACCTTTTTATTAAGGTGTTATCTCTTTACCGCCGTTGCATCAATCTCCACCAGCATGCCATCCAGGGCAAGCCGCGGAACCGGGATCAGTGTGTTTGCAGGAAATTTTTTGTCCGGCCAGATCTTCGTGGCTTCGTCTGTGAAAGCTTTCAGCTTTTCTTCATTGTGATCCACAATCAGCGTGGTGAGCTTTACAACGTCGCTGAATGTTAAGCCCTGCGATTTGAGCGCCGTATCCAGGTTGCTGAATGATTGCCTCAGCTGCACGCGGAAATCATTTATCAATTGGCCATCACCGGTTTCACCGCCCTGACCGGATATAAAAACCAACGTATTTCCCGCGGGTATCACCGCAATATGAGAATATGCATTGGGCGCCGGGTCATATAAACCCGGGGGATTGATCACCATTGGAGCTTTCGTTTCTTTTTCCATGTTAATACTTTTGAAGATAATAAATAAGGCGCCTGCCAAAGCCAATACCAGTAAGGGTACCAGCGTATTCCTGCGAGTCATGCTGTTGATTTTGTACAAGGCAAAATAAACACAAATAATTACGCAGGAACAGGCACAGATTTACCTATCTGAAGCATAACAGTATTAGTCCCGGAAGGTTTCAATAAACTCTATCACTTCGCCATCCAGGCCGTATACAAGGGAATTGTGTACCGTTATGGCCGGTTCCCCCAGGCGCAGTACCGACGGCGGCACACAGCTGGAAGCGCCTGCGGCAATAGCGGCTTGATAAGCCGCAGTAGCGTCTTTCACGGTGAAGGAAAAATGAAGCAATGCCCCGGACACCGGAG
>NZ_DATCRD010000167.1:0-11887 GCF_036569185.1 Chitinophaga sp. | reverse complement strand
ATCCTATACACCCCGCTACCACTAACCCTACAGCAACCACCGCCGCTACCGTACGCACGGTATGCAGCCGGTTCCACCGCTGTTCAAAAGCAGCCCGGTGCCGCGCCAGTTCAGCATTTCCGGCGACTGTAAGATCCGCTTTGTCCAACGCATTATTGAGCGGCACGTTACCGCCCATCGTCACCCCAAAAACACCCACGAAATAAACAACAGTAGCTCCCAGCAAACACCAGCTCCCTGGCGATACCTCATAACTGAAATACGCCCATGTACAAACAGGCAACAACACCAGCGACCCTAAAAAGGAAGCAAAAAATACAGGATTGAGAATAGCCCGGTTGATGGATTGCATGGCCAGCAGGTAACCGCTATCGGGTAACCGGCCAAGCCCGGGATTCACGGAACAGGAATAGGCGTAAAAAAGTCCCCCTATTAATGCAGTGGAGACTGCCGTAATTCCCAGTAAGATCTGCAGGAAAATAAGTCCCATATGCTACCTGTTTAAATGATGCCGTCAAGATACAAAAAACCGCATGGATCGCTTGATCCATGCGGCAGAATATTTTGCAGAGAACAGGGAACAGCCGGGAAATTAACCCGCCAGCGCTTCTGTATATTTTTTGAAATTATCCAGGATAGCCTGCCAGCCACCCTGTTGCATTTCGATACTGTGCGTATCTTCTGCGTCAAAGGTTTCTGTAACAGTGGTAGTGTTGCCGGCGGCAGAAAAAATAACCCTTACGGTTCTGCCATCGCCCATGGTGTAGGCAATCAGCTCGTTTTCTTTTACTTCGTCATATACACCGCCGAAATCAAAACCAAAGCTACCGTCTTTTGCTTCCATACGTGTTTCAAACTTACCGCCCGGGCGCAGGTCATTTACAGATTTCGGACTGTGCCAGTCGTCGGAAGCAGTATTCCATTTTACAATATGCTCCGGTGCATTCCAGAATTCCCAGACTTTTGCAACGGGTGCGTTAATAGTTGCAGTTACCGTAATCTTGATGGCGTTATTAGCTGTTTGCATTTTTGTAAGATTTAAATGTTAACCGTTGTTGTTAATGCAAACATAGCACGAGTATTTTATTCCCGGCATGGCCGAATCCGACAAAATAGCGTACTATTTGCGACAGTCTCCGCAATATGGTTTATTTCCAGTTCACCACTGTAAATACAATGGAGGTATAATGATCTTTTTCATACAGCACCCCTGTTTTCCGTTTCCCCACCTGCACAATATCAGAATAAGCAGCATAGGCATAACCGGCTTTCCCTGAACCGCTACCTTTATAGATCACGTAACTATTTTTCCAGGTTCGCCCGTCATCAAAACTGATACGGAGTGTAAGGTTATTCCTTTCCAGTGGATCAGCGGCGTTGCAAAAAGCAATGATGTTTTTTCCTTTGAAGGTACCCACGTTTAGTATACTGCCCTGGCATACGGCATCCGGCAGCTGGTGATCAAAATAAGTAGTATCCCAGGTGGCGCCGCCATCGCTGCTGATAGATACGATCCGCTCTTTCACATCCCCGGCCTGGTTGCGGCTGTTCATCATCAACCTGTTACCGGAAAGCTGCACCGCCATAGATTCATTGCTGCCAGGTATATCCACGTTGCTGCCTAAATGAAATGTTTTACCATGATCATCGGTATAGTAGCCATGCGCTATGTAGTGCCGCGCAGCCGGTAATGCCTTGCCCGCAGTATAATTGGCGGCAATAAAGATCCTTCCCTTAAAAGTTCCTTCGGAAAACTGCATGGCATGCCCCGGCGTATTGGCGTAATAGCGCCAGTCTTCCGCAAAATTAAACGCAGGGTCTATCTCCGGTTGTTTGGGGCGATGCACCTGCAGCGTAATATCCACTGGCGGCGCCCATGTACGGCCGCTATCTGTGGAAGTGATGTAATAACAATGCTTTATTCCTATCCCCTTAATGATATCTTTTTCCCGGTGGGTACCGGTGTTATAAAAAAGAAAGATCCTTCCCTGCGGATAGGCCGGATCGGTAAGATCTACTACCGGTGCGGGGTTGGACAGCTGCAGGTTATCGCCTCCTGCTATTACCTGCATGGGCGACCAGGTTTTGCCTTTGTCTTTGCTACGTTTCATCACTATGTCAATATCCCCGAAATCATCACCACCATTTACACGGCCTTCTGCAAAGGCCAGCAGTTCGCCATCCGGCAATGCGATGATAGCGGGAATACGGAATGATTTATAACCATCTGCTCCCGAAACAAAAACAGGTACTTCTTTTTGTTGTGCATATACAGTGCCCAGGCACATCACCAGGAACGCTGTTACTATCTTTTTAATCATCATCATTTGCTATTGATTCATCCGGCTAATATAAAAACTATTTGTTAGCCCGGAACATCATGTAAACAGGGCTTTCACTAACCGGTAAACGGATACTGTTATCTCCTGTCTTTTCCCACGTCTGCTCTTTTGCAGGCCCGCTGCCGGTGCTCATCGCAGTAACGCTTACCGGCAGTGACGGCAGGTTATCCAGCTCTGCATTTATTACACGTGGCTGATAGCCTTTCTGTTCATGGGTCCGGGCGCCGGTTGGCGACCATGCCACCCAGGCCAGCGACCGTGAGTCATCTCCCTTCACAAACTCAAACACATACAGGGAATCTGTTTCTTTTTTCACCACCCGCCGGAAACGGTAGTCGCCCAATGTCTGGTACAATTGCTTCACCGCCCAGAACGACATCTTCGGAACAAAATTCCGGGTAAGCCCCGAAGCGGCGTGGAAAGAGGCTTCATCTTCATCATTATAATAATACAGGTACGCGCGCCTGATATCCAGCGTGGCAAATACCAGGAAAGACCTCACCAGGTACTGCGCCTGCTGCAGATCACTGGCACCCTGCCAGTTCAGTTTCAATGCCCAGTCTTTCCGGCGCTTCATGGCTTCCGGTGTACAGGCATCATAACCAAACTCTGTTACCCAAACTTCCTTATCTTTTGCATACTTATTACGCCAGGAAATGGCAGCTTCAATTACCTTCAGGTATTGCAGGGAATTATCTTCAGGATAACTCCTGTTCCAGCTGTTTTCACTGGTGGCAGATTTTTCGATGGTAGGATAAGTATGTACATTGATCACATCATAAAGGGGTAGTATCTTTTTATCTCCATACAAATCATCCAGCCCCTGTGAGTAAGGATCTGCCTTTACCGCTACTGCAGGCGTGGCAATCTTCATCTGCGGATCCCCGGCACGTACTCCTTCCGCCATCTTTGTGAAGAGGGTTTTGAAAAGCGCCGGATCAAAGCGTGTTCCCGGCTCATTATCGATTTCCACGGAGGTGCATAACTTTTCTGTACCGGAAGGGCCGTAATAGGCGGCCATGGCTTTCCCGTAATCATATGCCCACTGTTCATGCCCGGCCCATAACTTTTTATAGTCCGGGTTACCCAATCCTACGCCCAGGAACTGCATACAGATATCTGTTTCAAATCCTGCAGCTTTCCACGGGCCATATACATCACGTTTCCAGTTTATGTTATTAATAGTGTTGGGAATGGTGATCGCATCGCCGGGGGCTTTCACATCCCAGCTGATATTATGATAGCTGCGCAACAGCCTGCATACCTGTTTGTACAGGTCTGGTTTAAGCGTAACATGACCGTTAAGCCCCATAAAATCCCGGAACAGAGGCCGGCTGGTAAGGGGTATTGAATCGGTGGTACCAGGCTCCGTTTGTGCAGGGATGCGTTCCCCGCAACTAACTGCAAACGTGGTAAAGAGGAAGATAATGGCGGTAAACAAATAATTCCGTAACATAGTACAATAGCATAAGGAATGAACAAAAGAGGCGGATGGTAAGCATGAAGATATGCAAATATCTTTACGCTTACCATCCGCCTGTATCATTGTTCGCTATTGCCTGTTAATTTCTCCAGCCCGGTACCTGTTTATAAACGCCGTTACTCTGCGCAATTACATCAGGGTTCATGGGCCAGGCCATATGCTTAGCCGGGTCAAAATTACGTGCAGGCCATACCTGTTTTATCTGGTAAGGCGATGCGGGATTTACCTTATCGCTGTGGATACGGCCATGCAAAGGCGCGTTGATCCTGGCATAATCGCCCCATCTCTTCAGATCCTGGAGCCTGTCTGTCCACTCGCAGGCCAGTTCCACGCGGCGCTCATGCTTGAGATCATCCATGGTAGGATTTGCAATGCCTGCCAATCCTACGCGGCTGCGCACTTCATTCAGCGGTGCGGCGGCTTCGCCATTCCTGCCCAGTTTAATCAGCGCCTCTGCTTTAAAGAGCAGGATCTCCGCATAGCGCATCAATGGTAAGCTGAGCGCAGTGGTTGGATAATCCGGGCTCTGGTTGATGTTGGTGTTGGTAGTGATCACGCCGTCTTTACCATAGGAATAAGGCTCCATGTACTTATTCATCTGGAAGCCGGATAAGCTGTTGGTAGAGTAATAAGAACGTTCCAGGCCAAAGAAAGTGAACTTATCCCCGAATTTCAGGATGGTCACTTCCCGTCTTGGATCATTGGCCTCATATTCTTCATATAGTTCCTCCGTAGGCTGGAAATAGCCCCAGCCGTTGAAGATAGCCCAGCCGGTATTTTCCAGTACTACACCGGGGAACTCAGAGCCGCCCTGTACACCGGAAGTTACAGACCACATATATTCTGAGCTCCAGTTATTGGCGATACTGAAAACAGCGCGGTAATTCTGCTGGGCGGTTGCCTGTCCTTTAATGAGCGCGCGGTGCCCTTCATCCCGGATCTTATCGGCAAGAGCGGGGATCAGCGCCCATTTGGAAGCATCATATTGTGCCCAGTAAGCGTACACTTTTACCATGTATCCCCATGCTGCCGCACGGTGTGCGCGTCCGCGGTCGGAAGAGCTGTAGGTTTCAAACAGCGGCAGCAGGCTGGCTGCTTTTTCCATGTCGCTGATGATCTGTGCATAGTTATCAGTTACAGATGGCAGCTGTGGCGGAATACGTTTTCCGAATTCTGGGTTTTCCGGTCCATCGAAAGGTACGCCCTGGTCTTTATGTCCCCAGAGATAAGCTACCCAGAAATGAGCGAACCCGCGCATAAAATACGCTTCGCCCAATGCCTGGTTGCGGGCTGCTTCCGTGGTATTTTTTGAAGTGGGCACATTCTGGATCACCTGGTTGGCGCGGTTCATCATTTTATACAGATCGCTCCAGCCACTGGTCAGGTAACCTTCCCGGCCACTGGGTATAAAGTTCTTGATATTTTCGCCATCGGCCTTTGCTCTTCCCACAATCACGTCGTCGCTGGCATCCTGCACCCAGAAAAGGTCGCGCCCCCAGGTAGATTCATTGCGCATGGCCACGTACATATCGTTGGTAGCCTTTTTCAGATCGTTATCACTTTGCCAGAAATAGGCAGTAGTAGGCGCGCCGTTGGGTTTTGTATCTACCCATTTGTTACAGGCACTTGCCCCCAGCATCAGCGACCCCGCAAGAAATATATGTTTGAATGTTGTTTTCATAAAAGCATTTGGTTTGATCAGAATTTAATATTTGCACCCAGGGAAAACACGCGCGATACCGGGAACTGGCCGCCATCAAGCCCTACACCGCCTACTTCCGGATCCATACCGGTGTATTTGGTAAAGGTGAGGAGGTTGTCGCCGCTGAAGTATACACGAAGTCCCTGGTTCCAGCTCATTTTCTTAAAGGTATAGCCGATCAGCAGGTTCTTTAATCTCAGGTAGTTGCCATTTTCCAGGTACCAGTCGGAGTTGGTCTGGAAATTTTTGTTGGGATCATTAGCAGAGATGCGGGGAATATCGGATCCTTTATTTTCCGGAGACCAGGCATCGAGGATTTTATCCCAGCGGTTGTATCCCTGTTCGGAGCCACTTAGTGTGGTCATCTTGAAAGCGTTGAACAGTTTTACACCGCCTACGCCCTGCATAAACAGGCTCAGGTCGAAGTTCTTCCAGGTAAAGCTAGCAGTAAACCCGTAAGTGAGCTTGGGAAATGCGTTCCCCATATATACGCGGTCGGCATCATTGATCGCACCATCGCCATTCTGATCTACAAATTTCAGGTCGCCGGCCTTTGCGTTGGGCTGGATCATTTTACCATCTTTCTGGTAAGCTTTGGCTTCATCGTCCGACTGGAAGATGCCGGCAGTTTTTATCAGCCAGTAAGAATAAAGTGGCACCCCTACTTTAGAACGGAAAGGTGTGAGCACCTGCCTGAAGGCATCAGTGTGAGGTATTATAGAATTAGGATCATCATCAATATATTTCACCCTGTTCTTTAGAGTAGCGATGTTAGCTCCCAGATTATATCCCACCTGGCCTATATGATCGTTCCAGGATACGGCTACTTCCACGCCTTTGTTGCTGATCTCTCCCTTGTTGATGTATGGAGCTGATAATCCAAATGTGTTCGGCCAGCTGGGCTGTTGCTGGATCAGATCATAGGTAAGTTTATCAAAGTAATCAGCGGTAATGGACAGCCGTTGTTTCAGAAGGCTGATATCGATACCCACATCTGTCTGTTGTGAGGTTTCCCAGGAAAGCGATCTGTTAAAGGCATCTGTTAATGCAAGTGAATTAGATCTTGGTGAGCCATCGCCGATCTGGAAGGTATAATCCGGTGTGAGCTTCGCATAACCATAATAATGTGCTATCGTTCCAATGTTACCTATTCTGCCCCAGCTTCCCCTGATCTTGAGCAGGTCCAGCCATTTTACGTTATCCATGAAAGATTCCGAACTGATTTTCCATGCGGCGGTTACACCAGGGAAACCTTTGGAGCGATAGCCTTCCGCTAACCTGCCTGCAACGTCGTTACGGTAGCTTGCAGTTACAAAGTAGCGATCAGCCCAGCTGTAGGATAATCTTCCCACATAAGAAACTGTTCTGTCTTTCCATTCCTCATCAGCCGGCAGATTCTGGTCAAAGATGGAAGCATTTGTAAAGAACTGTGCCCAGTCAGCCTCATTCTCAAATCCTTTCGCTGCGGCAGAAAAGTTGCGGTTTGCTTCTTCCTGGCCGGTCATGGATACCATTACACCAATGTTATGTCGCTTGATGATCTTATTGTAATTAAGGGTATTTTCCCAGATCCATTTATACCCCTTATCAGTAGAATAGGTTAAAGTATTCTGATCATTCGGTTTTCCTGGCTCCGTTCTTCTTGGCTCAAAGTTTTTCCACAGCGCATTTTGCTGGCGGTAAGAAAAACGGGAAAGGTAAGTAAGGCCAGGAATAATATCAGACACTGTTAATTCTGTTACCGACTGCAGGTCATTCTTTTTGTTATAGGGTTGGTTTCTCAGCAGGGTAGCTACAGGGTTGATCACATCTCCATAGATACCGTTATACTGGGAGCCTCTCGGACCTACACCACCAAAGGTACCATCGCTGTAGTAGGGAGTAGCAGAACGCGGCATGTACAGGGCAGAAAGGATAACGCCGCTGTAGCCGCTGGCGGTTTCCGCATCCCTGTTATCATTATTATTCCAGAAGATATCCTGGCGCAGTTTTACATTCTTGGCAAACTGGTAATTGGCATTAAATCTCAGGGAGATATTTTTATTATAGGTATTGATCAGTGTACCTTCTTCCTTTTCGTAACGTGCCTGGAAGAGGGTGGAAAATTTATCCGTTCCGGCATTTACACTGATATTGTGCCGTTGTATCAGGCCGGTGCGGAAAATTTCATCCATCCAGTTGGTGCGGGTTACAAGGCCGTCCGGGTTTTTGGCAGGATTCCATCCTTCCAGCGGGGGCAGTCCGGCATTAGTTTGTGCCAGGTCGGATACTTTACCCTGTTGTTCTGCAGTCAGCGACTGTAATGTGCGCCATGCCTGCTTTGCGCCTACAAAGCCGGTATACTGCACACTTGGCACTCCTTGCGTGGCCTGACGGGTAGTAATGAGAATGACTCCTGCCGAACCCGAGAAAGCCCCATAAATTGCCGCGGATGCCGCATCTTTCAATATTGTAATGGATTCTACGTCTGCTGGGTTATAAGGAGCACCAGGCACCCCATCCACCACATACAATACATTTTCACTATTGACAGAACCGACACCACGAATAGTGATCTTGTTAGCATCGCTGGTATGGCCACCGTTACTTACAACCGTGATACCAGGCACTTTACCCTGCAACATATTGGCTACATCCAGTACGGGGCGTTCCTTGATCTGTTTCATATCAGGCACTACTGACACTGCTGCGGAGAGATCGCCTTTTTTTGCAGTACCGTAACCCAGTACCACTACTTCGTTCAATGCATTGTTGCTGGTTTTCAGCGTAAGGTTCAGCGTATTGGAAGTGCCGGCAGGCATTTCCACGGTTTCATAGCCTACATAGCTGAAGCTGAGTATTGCCTTATCGCTTTCCAGGGTGATTTCAAATTTTCCATCTGCATCGGTCACCGTTCTTATTTTGGTACCTTTTACCCAAACGGATACACCGGGAATAGGCTCATTATTTTCCGTAGTTACACGGCCGCTGATCTTGCGGGTGATGGCCTGGGTAGTTTGCACTTCCGGGTCTTTTTCCGCTTTCCTCAGCAGGATGGCTTTATCGCTCACGCTATACTCTATACCTGATTTATTACGGAGTATATTGAGGGCTTCGTTCAATGTAATATTATCTGCTTTATAATCCCTGACAATAATTTTGTCGAAGTCCTGTTTAACATAGTTAAATGTAAAACTGCTCTGGTGCCCGAGAGCGCTCAATACCTGGGAGAGGGAGGCGCGGGAAATATCCAGTTTCACTTTTTCGCTCAACGCTTGCTGCCTGGCGTATCCGAAGGTAGCTGGCAACAGGGCACATCCCAATAGCAGGAATCTTTTCAGGCGGGATACAGCCGGCCCGCTGCTGCGGGTATGCTGACCAGCGGAAGTAAATGTCATTTTCATGTGTTGAAATTTTCAGGAGCGTTCACGTGTTTTTTAATAGATGATTACCTGTCTGTCAGAAATACGGAATTGTTTACGGCTGATGTAGCATAGATTTCCCAGCATTTTTCCGAAGCTGTCTTTTTTGAAAAGCACAGAAACATTTTTTTCGATGCCCTGTGTATTTTCCCACTTCACCTGATAACCGTTGCGTGTGCACAATCGCGTTACGGCATCTCTGAAGGGGAGATCGGTAGCACTGAAGGCGCCTTCTTTCCAGGCCGCCACTTTTCCTGCCTCCGTAGCAGAAATATTCAATGCTTTATCCTCATTATTATAGGCAGCGGCATAGCCGGGTTTCAATACGGTACTGTCTTTTCCGGAGCGTACTTTTACTTTACCCTGTACCAGCGACACGCGGGTAAGTCCTTCGCCTGCATAGGCTTCCACGTTAAATTGTGTGCCCAGCACCTGGATGGCGAGGTCGCGGGTACGGATAACGAATGGCTTGTTCCGGTTGCCCTGTACTTCGAAGAAGCCTTCGCCGGTAAGTTGTACGCTACGGTTTTGTTTGTTGAAATCTTCCTTCCATTGAAGGGAAGCGGCAGTATTCAGCCAGATGCGGGAGCTATCAGGCAATACCACCAGTTTGATATCGCTGGTTTCGTTGGTTACCTGGAACGATTTTAAACCAGCCAGGGGGACAGATGGTTTTTGTGTATAACGGGCCCACATAAACCCGGCTCCTGCCAGTAGTAATATACTGGCTGCAGCAGCCCATTGAATGGAACGTTTTTTCCACCAGGCCACGGGGGCTGCCGGCAGCAAACTATGGAAATTGGCCAGGAACTGCTGCCGGTAAAGGTTTGATTCCAGTGCCGACAGGCTTGCATCACTGTTTAAACCGTCATACCAGTTGTCCAGTAACACCAGTTCTTCGGGCGTACATTTTCCCGCATGAAATTTTTTCAACAGGGCTTCTGCCCTTGGATATTTTTGTGTTGCCATCTATTAATGAATACCCGCAACACAAAAAATGTTAACTCGCTCTAAGGTTAAGAAATTGTAAACAGCAAAAAAGAGGAAACAAGGCTGGCAGACAAAGCCGGATTTGCTTTGATATGCGCTTTCACCTGCTTGAGGGCACGGCTGTATAAAACCCGCGCCGATCCAGCGTCTATGCCAAGTTGCTGCGCTATTTTCTGGTAGGAATAATGATGGTTTACGCGAAGAATAAATAATTGCCGCTGGCTGGGGGAAAGTATTTCCAGGGCCTCATTGATAATGGTTTCCTTTAATCCGTGCAACTCATCGGAAGCAATGGCGCCGGGTGATTCCAGGGTATTATTCAATAATATTTCCAGCTTTTTCAGGTGGGCCTGGTAACGGCCATTTGTACGGTAATATTTAAAAATACGCAGCTTCAATGCGTTGAGCAGGTAAAATTCCAGTGTTTCATCTTTCGGCACTTCCTCCCATTTCATCCATAATGAAAGTAACACATCCTGTACAATATCAAATGCGTCGTGCGGGTTTGTTTTCGCCACGGCAATGCCCAGTAACTTATCCCAGTAGGCAGCTACGGAAGCCTCGAAATGAGCCTGACCGGACATGCCGGTTGTATGATGGAAAGATACTTTCTTAAGCGCAGACATAAGTTGAAATATAACAGTCCCTACAAAAGTAAATGTCTAATATTACGTGGATATTAACGTTGCGAATTCCAGGCTTTTTTTCTAGTAAAAATCGATTTAGCAAATCCCGACAAAAGGAAGTAGTACCACTTTTGTACTATTCATTCGTAAAAAAATTGTTACTGTATTTTGATTGATCGTTTAATGTGGACTGATTGGCGTCAGCCAAATATAAATTTACTTTTTCAAACGGTAAAGAATATTTATAAGTGTACATCTTACCTCAAAAGCGGTATCTTCCGGTTTGTTTTTAAAGCCTGTTTATGCTAACCGAAGATGCAGCTATTGCCATTCAGGAAGAATTACGCCGGCAGGTGATCATCACAGATGAATTGCCGGATACTATAAAAATTATTGCCGGCACCGATGTAGAATACGATAAAAATTCCAACCTGATTGCAGGCAGCATTGTGCTGCTGGATTATGCTACCCTGCAGGTAGTGGCCATAGCTACCCATTGCATGGAAGTTACCTTTCCCTATATACCGGGGTTATTTTCTTTCCGGGAAATGCCCCCATTATTAAAAGCCTGGGAAAAACTGCCCCTCCTGCCGGACCTTATTGTTTGCGATGGCCAGGGCCTGGCCCATCAGCGCCGTTTTGGAATGGCCTGTCATTTTGGGGTTACAGTTAACAAACCCGTGATCGGCTGCGGTAAAACACGGCTATGTGGTGAATACAGCCAGCTGGGAGAAGAAAGGGGAAGTATTGCTCCACTGCTGGATGCAGGGGAACATATAGGCAATGCCCTGCGCACACAAACCGCTATTAACCCTGTATTTGTTTCCACAGGTCATAAAATATCCCTGGCAACTGCTACAGGTATTGTGCTGAAACTATGCACACAATACCGTTTGCCGGAAACCACGCGCATATCAGATCACTATGGGCGGCTGGCATTACTGGAGTATAAAAAAGGAACCTGAGAGAAATATTTGGAGAATTGAATTTATTATTTATATATTTGCAACCCCAAACGGGGAATACAGAATGGCTGAAAAGCTTGACTGTAGGAAGGATCGGTAGTTCAGTTGGTTAGAATGCCGCCCTGTCACGGCGGAGGTCGCGGGTTCGAGTCCCGTCCGGTCCGCGAAAAGGGACAAATCATCAGACGGATGGTTTGTCCCTTTTGCATTTTCGGGGTATTGACGGGTGACCTTTGGCACAAAACGCTGTATGCACCTGCTGAGGCAACCGAACAGATTAACATCATGAACGCATTGAAGGCATAAATTCTTAGTCTACCGGCGAAGGTAATGTACGATTACACTGTCGCCGTCAGTTATTACTTATAACTTGTTCCG
>NZ_DATCRD010000166.1:0-7249 GCF_036569185.1 Chitinophaga sp. | reverse complement strand
GCTCTTTTACCTCTCGCCTTTCGCGACCAGCCAGGATGAAGTAACCAATTCAATTAAAAAGTTCTTAAATAACAAATGATGGCAAGGGAAAGAAAAAAAACGTTTAAGATATTCTCCTTCTATAATCATAAGGTAAACCCGAAAGTACCCCGGTATCAAAAAGCGGTATTCCGCAAATTTGGCGTGCCGGTACATCATATCATTGATGAGCAGTTCAGTCATGGCGATTTCCTGAATCACATATGCCGGACTGTAACCGATACTGATTACCTGATCTTTTTTGATATAGATTGCGTGCCTACACGCCGGGAATGGCTCTCCGCTTTGCTGGAAGATCTCCGTGAGCCGCGTACCATTGCGGGTGCCGCGCAAACCGCCAATCACCTCCGTGATGCAAAGAACCTGTATGTTTCTCCCTTCTTCTTTGGTATTTCCACTGCCTACCTAAAAGAGCTGAACTATCCGGATATGAACATGACAGATGATATGGATGCGGGTCAGAACCTGACAGAAGAAATTACCCGGACAGGTGGTAATGTTAAATACTGGTGGCCAACCCATATAGAAGATGAGCAGTGGTACCTGCATCACCCGGAACATAATAAATTCGGGTATGGCACCACCTACAACGATCGTATTTATCATGCGTTCCTGTCACGGCACGATTTATCGCAGCGCTTTATAAAGAAGTGCAAATCTATATTGCCTTTATTTACCAAACTCCGGCTGAAGCTAACAGATAAGAAACAATCGCCCCCCGTAGGGCAATAAAAGGAAAGGCGCCTCCTTGTGAGGGGAGACACCTTCTTTCCTGTCGTTGTGAATAAAAACTATACTCTTCCCATTACCGGGTCGCTGATGCTTTCCTTACCTGTTTCCACCCTGCCGGCATAACGCTGCGAGAACAGGTCGCTGCCGGTGGCTTTTACAGAAAAGTCGTACCAACCCTGGCTTTTAGCCAGGTCTATCACCAGTGTTGCCGTAGTCCGTGCAGCCACTGTTTTCTTCAACACGCCTTTTTTATATCCCAGGTCTGTGATGGTAAATGTTGCCGGTTGTGTGCCATGGTTTACCAGTTTTAGTTCCACATTACCGGTTAGCTTTTTACTGCTGGTAATACTGCGCTGGTAGTTACATGCTATCTCCACCTGCGGATCGGTGGCATCGCCGGTAAACTCACGGTAAAATCCGTTGGGGCCGTATACCCTCAGGTGATAATGTGCGTCTTCAAAGGCGGCCAGCGGCCAGGTATCTTTCAGCTGGTCTCCCGCCTTTACTGCATAGGACCAGGTTCTTACCGGTTCCATGGTTTGCGTTTCTTCCTGCAAATATTTACCCGGTGCGTACACGTTGAAAGGAGCACCTGCTGCACGGTCGCCAAACACTTTGCTGGCCGCTTCAAAATTAATCTCAAATGATTTTTTGCCGGCATCCAGCTTTCCACCTGCATACAGTTCATAAGGCAGTGCATTGGCAACGCGGGTACCTTTTTCCTGTTGCGGCATCCATTCTGCGGTGGCAGGATTGGCATTGATCTTTGCAATTTCTTCTGCAGTGAGCAGCTTGAATTCATCCGGCAGTTTCTTAAACTTCGCGTTATAGATGGTTTCAATAAATTCGTTCCTTTCCGGGAAAGGCAAAGTGATTTTCTCCCCGTTAAAAGGACGGAAAACGGAAGTGAGATCACTGCAAACAGTGCGGCGCCAGGCGGAGATGTTGGTTTCCTTAATCGGCTTACCCGTTTTATGCTGCAGAAAATGTTCCATCAGCTGCAGGATGGAAGTATGATCGCATACCTGTGAATTCACATAACCCCCACGGCTCCAGGGCGATGCTATTACCAGCGGCACACGGTATCCCAACCCGATAGGGCTTTCACGGATCTCGTCGGCCCCGAGGTATTTCTTTGCCTGTTCTTCCTCGCGTGTTACATATTCCAGGCCGGTGTCGATTCCTGCGGATACCTTTCCGGTACCGGGTTTATGTGGTGCGGTAAACGGAGGTACGTGGTCAAAATAACCATCGTTCTCATCATAGCATAAAATGAAGATGGTCTTTTTCCATACCTCTTCCCTGCGGGTGAGGATGTCCAATACTTCAGACACATACCAGGCCCCATACCATGGCGATCCAGGGTGATCTGAAAACTCACCCGGCGCTACCAGCCATGAAATGGTGGGCAGCTTGCCTTCATTTACATCTGTTCTGAACTGATGCAGGATATCGCCTTTAGGCACCTGTACGGTTCTTTCCGTGTCGCCATCCTTGTAGGTAAGGGTTTCCAGTTCGTGGTAGTCCGGATCTGCAATATTGGTAGTAAATGCTTTGTTATGGAGATTTTGCGCGCGTTGGGATAATTTGGCAAAGTTAGCTGCGGTAAATTTTTCAGCATCCACCTTTGCCCGCTCCAACTCTGCTTTGTGCTGCTCCAGTTTCTTTTGCAGCTTGGTGGCTTCTTCCCCTGAAGCGCTACCCATCTTTGATTCCAGGCTTTTTATTTCTTCCGGCAGTTCTTTTATTTTACGCTGCAGGTACTGAATATGACCAGCAGCAAAACGTACGTTATAGGCGGCAAACCATTCAATAGGATTATCTGTAAAATTAGCCAGCATGCCGTCTTTCTCTCCTTCCAGGCCGGCGGCGCTGATTTCATTCTGGTAAATTTT
Organism: Chitinophaga sp.; assembly: GCF_036569185.1. GTDB lineage: Bacteria > Bacteroidota > Bacteroidia > Chitinophagales > Chitinophagaceae > Chitinophaga. The sequence continues at coordinate 4,583 of NZ_DATCRD010000166.1, read as the reverse complement.
CCAGGAAATGCCGTTATCCTCCAGCCGTTCAGGGAAACTGGTCCAATGCGCTTCACGGCCATAATCTACGTCCTCGTTCCATACATTGGCTTTGGAATCCGCCTTTTGTTCGTCGCGCAGGGTACCTGTCCACAGGTAAAGCCTGTTGGGAGTAGTACCTGTTAAAGAAGAACAAAAATTCTGGTCGCACACGGTAAAAGCATCCGCCAGGGAATAATAGAACGGGATATCTTCCCGGTTATAATAACCTAAAGTGAGCGGCATAGGCGCCCAGTCCTTGTTGCCTGATTTCTTTACCAGCAGCCACTGATCGTATTTACCATTGTTACGGGCATCTACCTGGTTACCCCATGAATGCGGCAGGCTGCTCATCCAGGTAGCTTTTGTTTCCTTCATGTTAAGCCGGAAAGGCGCATAGGTTTCATTCTTTGCATTGCTCTGCAGCCATACCAGGTTCTTGTTTGGCAATTGTATAGCACGTGGATCATTGTAGCCCCGCACTCCCCGGAGCGTTCCATAACAGTGGTCAAACGACCGGTTTTCCTGCATCAGCACCACAATATGCTCTGCATCCAGGAAAGTGGTACCGGGCCTGGGGTCAATGGCCATTGCGCGCTGAATAGAAGCCGGCAAGGCGCTGAAAACACCGGCAGCCCCGGATAGCAATGCTGCTTTTTTAATAAAATCTCTTCTGTTATCCATTAGTCGTTATAAATTTTCATGTACACTGTAAAGGGATCATACGAAAATGGAAAATAGTAAAATTCCCGTGGTATCTGCTATTTACTGTGAAGAATGGTCGTTATCTTATTATTATGGTTATGCAGTAACGGGGCATAAAAAAAAGCTTCCGCTAAATACGGAAGCCTTTCTATATATGTTGAGAAATGGTAAAGCCGGTTTACTGTGCGGAAGGCACCAATACGATTTTAATCCTCACTTTACTGGCTGGCTTCTGTGAAGCAACCCCATTTATTCCTTTGATGTCCACTTCTACAGCCCGGTCATTGTGGATAACAAAATAAGATTGATTGTTATACACCTGCGGCAATAATTCAAATGACTGTGGCACCACTGTCGGATTCGCCGGATCATACCTGGCCATGGAAACAATCACACCATCCAGCTGGTTTACATTATTTAGTTCCTCTACAGGAATGGAATAGAAAAATTTTCCATCAGGATCTTGTCCCCAATCATTCGGATTTATTTCAAACAAAATTGTTTGGTTAGGAATAACTACTTCATTGGTGGTTTTGGTGCAACCGGGCAATATAAAACCCAGTAACAGCAGCGGCAGGTAGAACCATGTTTTCATATTGTGTTGCGTTTAACATCATTTTACCAAATACAATGCCATAAACATATAATTCCATGCTAATCCGTATTTTTATGGCATGTTACCACGATACCCGAAAGCTTTTGAAAATATCCCCGCCGTTCAGCTGCAACACGCCGGGAAATCGGTGGTAGCCTGGTTCAGGCAATCAACCGAAGCCGGCAGAGAACAGGGCTTCCTTACTGAAAACTGCCTGGTATTCATTCTCCGCGGCACCAAACACCTGCATTTCCAGGAAGGCGACCTCATTGCCCATGCAGGCGACCTGGTACTGCTAAGAAGAGGCGTTTATTTTATGACCGATTTTATTACGGATGGCACCGATTACCAATCGCTGATGGTATGCGTGGATGATACGCTTCTCCGCTCTTTTATCAGTGAAGACGGCGCCCCCGCTCCAGCCATTAAAGCAACGCTGCCCGTGGTCATCTCCTGTAAAAATGACCTGCTACAGGTGCGTAACAGCATCCTGGGTTACCTGGAACACCCCCACATACATACCAACCGGCTGCTGGAATTAAAAATAAACGAGATCTTACTACTCTTGCTGTGCGGCGAATACCGGCAGGATGTCCGGGCGTTCCTATCGCACCTTTTCGACCACAGTGCGGAAAATATTTCCCTGGTTATCCGCAACAACCTCTTTCAGCCTTTTACCCTGGAAGAATATGCGAAGATGTGCGGTTTAAGCCTCAGCAGCTTTAAAAGGGAATTTGCCCGCCTCTATGATGCTCCTCCCAAAAAATGGATCAATGAAGAACGCCTGAAACATGCCCGTGAACTGCTCCTGCATTCCGGCAGCAATGTTAATGAAATCGCCTATGAGTGCGGTTTTGAAAATGTATCTTACTTTATAAAACAATACCGGCAGCTATACGGCACCACCCCCAAAAATGCACAACGAACCAAAAATGCTATTTTTTGAACGATTCCTGCTATTGCCTCATTGTCTGCAATGATACCTTTGACAAAAAATAACAAACAGCTATGAAACGCATACCCATAATGGCTTTCGTTCTGATGGCCGGCCAAACTTTTGCACAGCAGCGGCTCAATAACGCCTCCTTTATGCATGCCCCGGAAAGCGTGGCCACGGATAACAACAGCTACTATATTGCCGATATCGGAGAAGGCGCAAATCCCACGAAAAAGGATGGCAACGGGATCATTTTCCGGATGAACAAAAAGGGAGATCACCAGGTGCTGGCCACAGGGCTGGACGCTCCCAAAGGCGCATTCATCCTGCATCACACCCTCTTTGTTGCAGATATCGATAAAGTGAAGGGATATGATATTACTTCAGGCGCACAACTATACAACATAGACCTTGCTCCCGCTACTGCTTTCCTCAACGATATTGCGGCCATTAATGATTCCACCCTGGTAGTTTCCGCTACTGATGTAAATAAGCTTTTCCTGGTACATCTGGGAAAAAATCCCCGCGCGGAGGAACTGGTATATACCAATCCTATAAAAGGCACCAATGGCGTAGTATTCGACGCCCGCAGTAAAAAGCTGTACGTATGCGGCTTTGGGAGCGATAATACACCAAGCGGACAAATAGGTTACATTGATATGAACGCAGCCCAAAAAGTATTCACCCCGCTTACAAACAGACTGGGTTATTATGATGGCATTGCGCTCACGGATCATCATACACAACTGATCATATCCGACTGGGTAGCTTTCGAAAAGAAGGGAGTGCTGCTTAAACTGGATCTGGCCAGCGGCCGTGTTATCACACTGAATGAAGAACTGATTGCAGGGCCGGCCGATTTTACACTGGATGCCGCCGGCAACGCCATTGTACCCGCTATGCTGGAAGCGAATGTGTTAAAATATACGATCTCAAAATAAAAAAATCAGCGGAGGAAGCCCGTTTCCTCCGCTGAACAACCATTATATCCTTACCTGTACACCCGCTGTTCCACCGATGTATCCTCCCTGGAACTTATTGTTCCTCCTGTATTCCGACCAGATATAATGATTGCTTATATCCTGTCCTACGCCATGTTCTGTTTGCACAAAATTAAACGTAGGACCGGCAAATACTTCTACCCTGCTGCCAAAGCGATAGGCAGGGAATATGCCCAGCGACTGCCGGTGATAATATCCTTTCTTGAAATCGGTGAGCACCAGGGTGGTTGCTTCTGCGTTGATCCTGAAATGTGATAACAACGGCCAATGCGCGCCAATACCGGCTTGTAGCGCATACAGGGGATTGGGGTTATCTTTTAAATTATACCCTACCCCGAGAATGCCATACAATATCCGTCCACCGGATTTAAAAGAGGCGATGGCTGTAGCCGTTTCATCAATACTTACACTTACCTGCTTTTCCCCGCCCTTTACAATGTTCACCACACCTACAGGACATTCGCTGCTGTCGGCAATGTTGATAAAACCTACCTGCACACCTTTTACCTTTTTCGCAATATTGATAAACCCTGCTACCTGCGAATGCACATTTTCAGCTGTATTCATAAAGCCGGCTACCTGTACATTGGCGTCTTTCTTTGCAATGTTGGTAAAACCTGCTACCTGTACCTGTGAGTTATTAGCTGCCATGTTCATAAAACCGGCTACCTGTGTACCATCTGCATTACGCGGTACCAGGTTGGCAAAACCTGCCATCTGGAAACCATGCATACTGCCGGCCGTATTCAGGAATCCCGCTACCATAGCGCCGTCGCCATTGATTTTTACCTGGTTCATAAAACCGGATACCGTAACAGCGTGAAATGTTTTACCGATATGATTGGAGAAACCAGCTATCTGCGCACCGGTGGCACTGTCTTTAATAATATTGGAAATACCTGCAATAGCGGCGCCGGTTTCAGCTTTGGATACACCGGCGATAATATGTAAGGAAAAATGATTGGTATAAGCTGCTGCATTTTTTCCATTGCTGCTTAACGGATACACTAAACCAATATGCGCTGGACTGGTCAGCGGCGTTTGCGCATACGCTGCAGTGGCAAGGAATAAAACGGAAACAAAAAAACAAATGATCCGGCTGCTGAAGTAAAATGTTCTCATGGTGTGTTAGTTATTTCGTACCATATAACGACACGTTGAAGAACCTATACCCCTATGCAAAAAATTAAATTTAAAAAATACTGATGCCAGCCTGCCAGCCTATCCATGCGGCAATTGAATTACCTATTTTAAAAGAGGGATAGTGCGCACCAAAGTCGGTGGACTTATTCCCCGCTTTATCATCAGTACAAATAGCTAAAGAGGG
>NZ_DATCRD010000165.1:0-9803 GCF_036569185.1 Chitinophaga sp. | reverse complement strand
GTTCTGACGGGAGGTTACTTCAAAATATCCTTCTCCCTCCAGCCATATTTCCCGGGCTTTATGTTCATCATATTTCACCTTACTGTCTACATTCAGCCATACCAGGCTTCCATCCGGCAGGGTGATCTTTTTAATGCCATTCCCCCCCGTTTGCTCCGTTACCATTGCTTTTGCAATCTGAGTCCCGGCACTGCGTTCGTGGGCCAGGTAAAAACCTCCTGCGGCAATGAGTAAAGCCACCGTAGCGGCCACCAACCAGCGAACAGACCTATGGCTCACTTTCATCCGTGGTGCGGCATCCTCCACCTGGCGGCTGATGCGCAGGAAGATCAGTTGCTCCAGCGCGGTACGTTGCTCCGGGCTGAATTGGGAAGTGAGGCCCGGATCATTTTCGAAAGACCTGTACCAACTGTCTACTTCACTGATTTCTTTATCAGTGGCAGTACCGTCCAGGTATTTATCCAATAATTCTTTTAACCGGGTGTTATTCATATCCATAAGTCTCTCTAACATTAGACACCTGAAAAATGGCTTACCGCCATTATCGGGCAAAATAGTTTGAAATTTGCCCGCACAACAGCAACAGCGATACCAGGCACCAGAACAGGAAATAATGGTATTGTTTCAGATGCGAGCGTAATATTTTCAGGGCTTTTACCATATGCTTCTCCACTGTATTCACCGAAATATTAAGCTGCCTGGCAATATGCTGGTAGGAAAGCTGCTCTCTCCTGCTCAGGTAAAATACTTCGCGGCATTTTTCCGGCATGCTGGCACAGGATTCATCGATGTGCCGCTGCAGTTCCTTCAGTTGAAGGGTGCTGGCAGCATCCGGCTGGTAAAGGCTACTATCATTCAGCACATGCTGCTGGTAAGTGTTACGCACCAGTTGTGAGCGTATATTATTCAGTACCCTGTTTTTTAGTGAGGTGTGCAGGTAATTACGAAGCGAAGTATTAAGGGAAATGGTATCTCTTTTCAGGTAAAGGTCTACCAAAAGGTTTTGAACAAGCTCCATGGCTGCTTCCTGCACTTTTACACGCCGGTAGGCGGCGTCCAGTAACTCCTGCCAGAAGCGTTTGTAGATATCCTCAAACGCGTCTTTGTGCCCCTGCTTCACCAGCAGGAACAACTCTTCATCTGTATACGTGGAAAAATCTTTTCGCATCGGCATCAATTCGAACTACGGGCTAATTTAATCGTTTCGCCACTATTTTCTTAATGCCGGTACGAAAATTACCGGCAGCCGCGTTTTCAGCGGCTGCTCAGTGAAAAAGGTTTATCCTCATTGGCAGTGCCCCGGTTAACCGCCGGTTGGTTGCCCATTTCCAGGTGAAGCACCCCGCCGTTTACAATATCGGCATGGCGCAGCCAGTTATGCGGCCAGGGTTTGCCGTTGAGCGTAGCTGATTGTATATATACATTCTCCGGGCTGTTGTTGCGGGCTTCCACTACAAATTGCTTCCCGTTTTCAAGTGTTATGGTCATCTTCGGGAACAGGGGGCTGCCAATCACATATTGATCCGTACCAGGACATACCGGATAGAAACCCATGGCGCTCATTACGTACCACGACGACATCTGGCCCTGGTCTTCATCTCCCGGATATCCATTTTCGTCTGCGCTGTATAATTTTTCCATCACCTTCCGTACATGCGCCTGTGTTTTCCAGGGCTGCCCTGCGTAATTGTAGAGGTAAATCATATGCTGTATTGGCTGGTTACCATGCGCATACTGGCCCATATTGGCATTCACCATTTCTGTCATTTCGTGGATCATTTGTTTGTACCAGCCTACGTTCACTTTATTGGGCGCGCTGAATACGGAATCCAGCTTTGTAATAAAAGGCGCATCGCCTCCCATCAGGCGGATAAGGCCTTGTATATCGTGGAACACCGACCATTGCCAGTGCCAGGCATTTCCTTCGGTGTAAGGGCCGCCCCATTCATAGGGATCAAAGTTTTCCAGCCAGCTGCCATCCAGCTTACGGCCGCGCATAAACCCGGTCACGGAATCGTACTGGTTCCTGTAATTATACATGGTTCGACCAAAAACATATTGATAAAAATTATTGCCGGTGAGCTTCGCCAGCTGGTAACCGCAGAAATCGTCGTATGCATATTCCAGTGTTTGCGAGGTGCTGCCATGCGATTCCGGGAAGCTCACATAGCCCAGCTGGTAATATTCCTTCCATCCTGCGCGGCCATTGGCGCCGCCCCAGGGGCCTTTGTTCATGGCTTCATGAAAGTAAGCGTCCAGCGCTTTTTTGGGGTCGAAGGTCCGGATACCTTTCACCCAGGCATCGGTTAAGAGGGAGATAGCGTGGTTGCCCAGCATACCGCCTGTTTCACCGGGAAACGACCAGGCCGGGAACCAGCCGCATTGTTGCTGTGCATCCAGCAGCGCCTGCATATAACGCCCTTCCATAGTGGGGTGCAGGATGGTGTTTAATGGGAACTGCGCGCGGAAAGTATCCCAGAAGCCATTATCAGTGTACATATAACCGTTATGCACTTTGCCGTCGTAAGGGCTGTAATAATAAGGTTCGCCTTTGCTGTTGTATTCAAAAAAGATATGTGAGAAAAGATTGGCGCGAAACAGGCAGGAATAAAAAGTGGCTTTATCTTTTTCTGATCCGCCTTCTGGCAGCACCCTGCCAAACAGGGTATTCCATACTTTTGTAGCCGCCGCTTTTGTTTGTTCCAGCTTCGTAAAGGATTTAAGCTCCTGCTGCCAGGTAAGCTCCGCCTGTTCCGGGCTGATATAGGAAGAAGCCACCCTTGCCTGCACGGTGGCGCCGTTTTTAAAACGGATATATGCGCCGGCGCCTTTTCCTTCTGCCGACAGGCTATCAGCAAAAACCCGGTTATTTATATTTTCCCAGGTACCGCTGGCTTCAAAGGGCTGATCGAACACGATAACGAAATAGTTCTTAAAGCCTTTTGGAATAAAGCGGCCGTTGGTGACGTAACCGGTGATCTTTCTTTCAGCCGGGAATATTTGTACACCGCTTAATGCGTTGTATCCGTCCAGCACCACGTAAGCCGGCTTTCTGGCCGGAAAGGAAAAGCGCAGGTGAGCACCTCTTTCCGTGGGCGATAATTCGGTAGTAATGTAATTATCGAAAGTTACCTTGTAGTAATCCGGCCGGGCTATTTCATTGGCATGACTGAACGCAGAGGCGCGTTCCTCTTCTCCTACAGTAAGTTTCCCGGTAACCGGCATGAGGCTGAACACTGCATAGTCGCCTACCCATGGGCTGCACTGGTGCGTTTGTTGAAAGCCCCTGATGGTATTTGCTTTATACTGGTATTTCCAGCCATCGCCGTTTTTACCCGTTTGTGCGGACCAGGCATGCATGCCGAAAGGCAGCGCCGTAGAGGGATGGGTATTACCATTGCTGAGTGCAAACTCAGAATTGGTACCTTGTAAGGTATTGGCATAGGATACCAGCTCTTTTTGCTGGGCTGCCGCTATCGTGGAACTGCAAAATAAAATCGTGAACAACCGGCGGGTGTTGCTGATACGTGGTAACTGCATTGTGTATAGATCTGCTTTACAACAAGACACCCACAGCGCCGGTTACCGCCATTGGCAGGGAATTTTATTATCAGCTGCCGTATTCTTTCTTTAATCTCTTTTCAAATATAAATGGCACAAAAGGTAACAGGGAACCCAGGAAAAAGCCGGTCACCCGGAGAAGGCTCCATCTGTATTTTATCCAGCAGGCAAAAAGTAAAACAACAAACAGGATAAATAAAAGACCGTGTGCCCATCCAAAGTATTTTACCGGTTCAGGAAAAGAGAACAGGTATTTCATCGGCATTGCTATGAATAATAAAATGAGATAGGAAATCCCTTCGATCAATGCTGTTTTACGATATAAGTTTATCATTTCAAAAAAATAATTCCCTGTTAAAATAATTGCCCAAAGGTAAGTCAGGGACTATATTTAATCTAAAATTCTTTGTGCGGAATCATAACAATAATTATATTCGCGGCGTGAAATGAATGCAATCATCAAACAGTTTAACCCTTTTCAAAAATAAAAACCTTTATTTATGTCTGTTTACGCACGATTCGGCTTCGTATGCGCTGTAAGCCTGTCATTTGCTCTGACCTCAAATGCACAATTAAAATTAAACACTAAAACGCTGGGCGCCGGCGCCAAAGCAGTAAAAGCTGCCACGCTTAGCGACGATGATGTGATCAGGTATACCAAAGAGTATATCCAGTGGATGGATGAGCACAACCCTGTAGCTCCTTCCGATGATCCGATGGCACAGCGCCTGAAAAAACTGACCGACCCTGTAACCGGTTATGAGGGTATGAATCTCAATTTTAAAGTATACCTGGTAAGGGACATTAACGCCTTTGCCTGTGCAGATGGCAGTGTGCGCGTGTGTGCCGGCTTATTACAAACCATGACCGATGATGAAGTGATGGGTGTAATAGGACATGAAATTGGCCATGTAAAAAACAAGGATTCCAAAGATGCGTTTAAAACAGCGCTGATGACCTCCGCATTGAAAGATGGGGTTTCTTCACAAGGCGGTACCGCGGGCGCCCTGAGTGATTCGCAGCTGGGCGATTTAGGAGAGGCAGTTGCCAATTCCGCTTATTCCCGTAACCAGGAAAGCCAGGCAGATAACTATGGTTATGAATTCCTGAAAGCCGCAAAACTGAATCCGTGGGGCATGTCTATGGCTTTTGAAAAGTTGTGGAAAGCATCGCAGGAAAATGGCGGCGGTAAAAAGAAAGGCTCCCAGTTATTCTCTTCTCACCCTGATACAGAGAAAAGAATGAACACCATGGCAGAGAAAGCAAAGAAAGATGGCTTTGAAAAGCCGGTTGTAGCTGCGAAATAATTTTTTTATGAAGATATAGCCAGGCGGGATCAATAGATATCCTTCCTGGCTATATTTTTTTTTAAAGAATACAATATACCTGGTGGTACCTGGCCTGAAGCTCGCTGTACACCTGCTGTTACCCACAACATGGAAAAAAACCGGCAATCTGCTCAAACTCTTCCACAATACTCTTCCTGCTTTTCCATGGCAACAGCTATTCCTCGTACAGGTATCATTTATGCAGTAAATTCCAAAAAGCCAGGATTATGTTTATAGAAGCAGCATTAAACGGTTCAAGGTCCAAAGCCGACCATCCCAACATCCCCATCACCACAGAAGAGCTTGTAGTCGCCGCCAAAAACGCGGTATTGGCCGGCGCCGGCGCCATCCATTTCCATGTACGTGACCACAATGGCAAAGAAACACTGGAAGCAGCCTTCGTAAATGAACAGGTTAAAGCCGTAAAGGCAGCCGTACCTGATATCCCTGTAGGCATCAGTACCGGCGCATGGATGGAACCAGACATCAGCAAACGATTGGAGCTGATCCGGCAATGGGAAATACTGCCCAATTTTGTATCCGTAAACGGGCATGAACCCGGGTTTGAACAGGTGGTACAGGCAATACTTGAGAAACAAATTGGTGTGGAAGCAGGGCTGAACAGTGCACAGGCGCTGGAAAACTTCATCAGCAGGGATCTGTTGAAAGAATGCTTCCGCCTGCTGATTGAGCCGGAGGAACAGGAACAGCACGCCGCCCTGGCCACCGTAAAAGCTATTGAAGATAAACTAACGGATAAACTTCCTCATCAAACGGTAGTGCTGCATGGTGTGGATAACACCTGCTGGGAACTGCTGGAAGTAGCCAAATATAAGGGCTACGACCTGCGGATAGGATTTGAAGATACCTTACATGATCCATCCGGCGCTGTTGCGGAAAGCAATGAAGCGTTGATAAAAGCGGCGTTTCACCAAAGTGCTTAAGTGTTTATTTCTCCTCCAGGCTCAGCACATTGGCGCCCAGCGGTTCTTCAAACACCCGTTCCAGCCGTTGCGGATGTACAATGATGGTGATCTCCAGCGACCCTGTGCCCACGGTACCACCAAGTATATGCCCTCCGAAGGCGCTAAAATCCTTACCGGTAACGGTTCCATGCGTATGCAGCGATACCTTTCCTTTCTGCCATGCAATGGACCCGTTCATACCGGACAGCTCCATATTATTAAAATCCTTAGGCTCATATTTCTTTGTATCCCGGTTAAAATAACCGAAAGTAACATTCACAAATCCAAATCCGCTGAAACTGGCTGAAGGGATCTTTTCCTTTTCAGCGAAGGCTTCCAGCTGTTTAAAAATATCATCTCCCTGCCTGAGCACCATCAGGTAACCGGTGCTGGTTTTAATGTAGCGGGTAGTGTCCTGCGCAATAGCGGTGGCCATGAAAAATAAGTTGAAGAGTAAGATGTATGTTGTTTTCATAACAACATGCACCGCATTTAACATGCCATCTGTACGCCTTCTGAAGTCATTATTACCCGTTGCATAGTGCCATCAGGGTTATAATGGAGATAGTCTATACATACAGAACGCCTGTGGCTGCCGCCGTTCTTCAACCCGCCATTATGATAAAAAAAATAAGACCTGCCTTTGAAATCAATAATTGCCGGCCGATTTGTTTCACAGTTTCCTGCCAGCTCATTCAGTATTCCTTTAAACTCCCAGGGGCCTTCTATACTGCGGCTCATGGCATAAGCTACTTTTTCGGGCATGTGGTAACCATAGGAAAGATAATACCAGCCATTGCGATAATGTATATGAGCGCCTTCTTCAAATCCCGGCAAATCTAATTTATTTATGGGGCCATCCAGCTCCAACAGGTTACTTTTCAGCCTGGCATAAAAGCATTGTTTATTGCCCCAGAAAATGTATGCCTGTCCGTTATCATCCACCATTACAGTTGGATCAAGGTTAGCTTTTTCATGCACATGGGAAGGCAACATATCCAGGGTAACCAGCGCTGATCCCCGGGCATCTTTAAACGGCCCGGCCGGGCTTTCCGATTCTGCTACGCCAATAGCAGATCCTTTAATAGAAGCATGCGCTACCGCTACATACCAGTAAAACTTACCGTTATGGGCTATTACTTTTGAGGCGTAGGCATTGCCACTTGCCCATGAGAAATCAGTGGCTTTCAACGGCACAGGATGTTCTGTCCATTCCACGAGATTGCCTGATGAAAAGCACAGCCAATCATTCATTATATATGCTTCAGTGCCTGGCGGCGCTTCATCGTGGCCGGTGTACAGATATACTGTATCATTATGGACCAGCGCGGTAGGGTCGGCGGTGAATTTATGGCGGATGATGGGATTGGCGGATTGCATGTTTTTTTTTGGGAGGAGAGCGATAATTGTGCCATTGGGGGTAATGTCACTCACTTTGCCATATTACTTCCTGTTTCTTTTTTATTATACCGGGCATTGAGTATCAAAAAAATGATTAATGGAATAATATTAATTCCAACTATCAAATCATGTTGACTGCTGTCGTAAGACAAATTAAACCTAAGACTAAAAATATCATATTTAACTCCAAAACCGAACTTCTCGCTATACAACAGGAAAGGTGCTACTTCCATCCCCAGTATTATTTTAAAGGAAACACTTAACAATCCCAATTGCACGATCTGGATAAAGTTCATCCAGATATTAAACAATAAATCGGTTTTCCTGATCGTTCTTCTGAACAGGATACAAAAATTGGTATATACATAATATATCAGAAAAATGACTATTAAAATCGCGATATATAACCGGCCATTTGTCATATCCCGACGGGCTTCTATAAGCGATCGGGTTAATGAAAATAAACTGACAATGCCTATTGTAATCTGATAAAGACTTATGAAAATTAGCATACTAGATTATTGCGGGCTTTTCTTAATATTATCAAAATCTCTTCTGGTGTAAAGAAACAGGTTTGTTATTCTTTTATTCCTTTTTCCCTTGCCTGTGTAATCCAAATATTAGCAATTCTTTCATTTTTCGGGGTACCAATTCCATAGTAGTAACATCTTCCTACTTCATATATTGCCTGCTGATCACCAGTTAATGCCGCATTCAGATAGCACTCAAATGCTCTTTTATAGTTTTTTCTAACTCCACTTCCATTTTCATAGCAAACAGCCAGATCAAAATAGGCACTACTATAGTTATCTTCTATAGAGTTCAAAAAATATTCAACCGCTAAAGCCGGATTTTTTTTCACGTATGTCCCATGCAGGTACCATGTGCCGAGAGCATAACGTGCCCCTGCATTTCCCAGACTGGCAGATTGCTGCAGAAAATCAAAGGAAATCTGTAAGTCTGGGGATTTCTTCTGCATTTCATTGAAGGCTTTTCGTAATAGAATATTTCCCTTTGCCATATATTCCTGTTTTCAGTAGGTTAAGTTAGGATGCTATCATTTTTCCAGCTTGCTACCGGCAAATACAAGCTTTTCTTTCAATTTTGCCTAAAGTTCTTTTGATGAAAGGTGTAAAATATTAATATCAACAGATATTTTGAACGCATTAGTATCAGACCAGGTAAAGCAGCCTGCCAGGTCGTCTTTAAATTATAACAAAGTATTGTTCGTCAAAAGAGCTATCAAATCCTCATCAAGCACCTGATTTGCATAACCTTCTGCAATGCCTATCGCGTCATAGATGTCTTTTAATAACTCAATGCCTTTTAAATTTAATGAGCACTGCAACAAGCCGTCAAAATTGATTATCGAATATGGTCTTTCAATATCAAAAAAAGAAGTACCCTTTAAAATTGACAATAACAAATCATTAGGTGAGTAAACCAGGGGAGCATTTTACCATTAACATCAACCAATAACTTATCTGTTTCATTCTCCGTAAAATCTGCTCCAAAAACTGTATAATATTTTTTGGCCTGCAAAAATAACCTCTAATAGATACTTTCCATATTTCTCCGAAGTACAATTAGTAGCTTTCATGTTTTTAGTAAAAATATCTGGCCTGCTGCCTTCATCAATTAAATGAACCTTCACCGGTTACTTCTGTGGCGGCCTAGCAGTCCTCATAAATAGGGAATACAAGTGGGTATTCAGGTGATATAAAATAATTTTTTTTAGGATACCCATCTCCTAAAAGAATTAACTCTTTTCCTGAAATAGGGCAGTATTTCCAGGTAAACCCTTCATTATAAGTTCTGTCCACGTCAAACCAATAATAGAGACGCCGGTCAGGCAATGTCTCATTAAGTTGAATCAACGCTGCAATCATCAACATATTAACTGGATCATGTATATTACAAACAGCATCGCTAACATCATTCAGCCAATCTCTATAAGCCTTTTCATACAAACATTTCCACTCATTAATATCAATATGGGTTAACAGCTTACTGTATAAGTCTGAATGCAATGAAACAGGTGTTTCATATTTTGCATTAAAAATTATTTCACTCTCCTGAGGGAGGTACACAATTTTAAATATTTCGTTATTTTTATGCATCACTTTGATCTAACTGGATAAATATATGCGCCATATTAAGTTTCTATTTCAAAGTACTGGAGGCTATACTACATCATCTAATTTATGATAAATATTTAAACTATAAAATATCCCAAAATAAAATCCCCCTCTATGCGAGAGGGGAACTGCTATATAGAAGACTCAAAATATAACCGCTATTTCCAAGGACAAGACCGTGTATGGGTACAATATGGTAAGTGTATGGTAAGTACTACACATAAACGTGTCCTAAGCAACCAGGAAGTAATCAAGAAGTACTCCCGCTTCCCCCTCCCCACCGGAAAATTTACCCCAATACTCCTTTTCTGCCAAAATTACCTCAAATTGCAGCCTTATCCACCATAACAGACATTGAGCACAACAAACCAAAAAACCGAAGAAAAAAGCCTTAAAAGAGGCCTCCAGAA
>NZ_DATCRD010000164.1:0-2846 GCF_036569185.1 Chitinophaga sp. | reverse complement strand
GTGTATGATGAGCTGTGCGCACCTGCTACGGTAGTGCTGGGCGATAGCTTGTTGGTGATCGGATCAACCTACTCGAAAAATTTTCCTTTGTGGATGAGCAGGGATCCCCGTACAGACAGCTGGAAAGAGGCGGTAGATTCTTTCCGGGCAGGCGCATGGGATCCCGCTTTTTTTGCGGATGATGATGGACGTTTGTACCTGTACCATGGCTCCAGCAATGAGTTTCCCGTTTACGGGCAGGAAGTGGACCGCAAAACATTACAGCCCATTGGCGAGCGCAGATCACTTATACGGCTAAACGATACTTTGCATGGCTGGGAACGTTTTGGCGAGCATAATGATAACACCTTCCTGAAACCCTTTATAGAAGGCGCCTGGATGAATAAGCACAATGGCTTGTACTACCTGCAATACGGCGCACCAGGCACAGAGTTCAGCGGGTATGGGGATGGTGTGTATGTAAGCAAACACCCCCTGGGCCCTTTTACCTATCAGTCACACAACCCCTTTTCATACAAACCCGGCGGGTTTGCACGGGGCGCAGGTCATGGGGCCACCTACCAGGATACGTACGGTAACTGGTGGCATGTATCTACCATCGTGATCGGTACTAAAAATAATTTTGAAAGAAGGATCGGTATATGGCCGGCAGGTTTTGATAAGGATGACCTGTTGTTCTGTAACACCGCTTATGGCGACTACCCACATTACCTGCCTGCCGCCGCTGCCACTAAAAGCCTGTTCACCGGCTGGATGTTGCTGAACTATAATAAACCGGTACAGGTATCCTCTACCTACGGCGGCTATGCCCCCAATAATGCGGTAGATGAAAATATTAAAACCTACTGGAGCGCTGCTACCGGCAATAAGGGTGAATGGATCCAGACCGACCTGGGACAGCTGAGCACCATACACGCCATACAGATCAACTATGCCGACCAGGACGCCACCATCATGGGCAAGCAACCCGGCCTGTACCATCAATATAAGCTCTATAGCTCTGCAGATGGCCGCAGCTGGAAGCTGTTAACCGATAAAAGCCGCAACACTACGGATGTGCCGCATGATTATATTCCCCTTGCCGCTCCCGTACAGGCCCGCTATATAAAAATGGAAAATGTGCACATGCCCTCCGGTAAGTTTGCCATTAGCGGGTTACGGGTGTTTGGCCGGGGTAAAGGCAGCGTACCGGATACGGTAAAAGAGTTTATTGCATTGCGGGGCAACAGTGAGCGGCGGAATGCCTGGCTTAAATGGCAAACCAGCAGTAACGCCACCGGCTATACTATTTATACCGGCACCGCGCCGGATAAGCTGTACACCAGCATTACGGTGTATGGTAATAATGAATATTACTTCTCGGCTATGGAAAAAGACCAGCCTTATTATTTCTGTATAGAGCCGTTCAATGAGAACGGGATCGGCAAGCGCACGACCGTTATAAAAGTGGAGTAAAAACGTGTGCCACACCTTAAAGGTGTGGCACACATAAGATCTTATTAATTACTGCTTATACCAGCTTAAAGGTTTCAGTGAACTTTGTGGTAAAGTTACCTTTACGGAAGTTCTCATCACGCATCAGCTGCTGGTGGAATGGAATGGTGGTTTTCACCCCTTCAATTACAAACTCGCTCAGCGCACGTTCCATAGTATTGATGGCTTCTTCCCGGGTTTGCGCAACCGTTATGATCTTGGCCACCATACTATCATAGTAGGGCGGAATTACGTAACCGGCGTAAATATGGGAATCTACCCGCACCCCGTGGCCGCCCGGTATGTGCAATACCGTTATTTTACCCGGGGATGGGCGGAAGTCGTTGTACGGATCTTCTGCGTTAATACGGCATTCAATGGCATGCATCTGCGGTGTATAATTCTTGCCGGAGATGGGGATGCCTGCCGCTATCTTGATCTGTTCTTTAACCAGGTCAAAGTTGATCACCTCTTCCGTTACCCCATGTTCCACCTGTATACGGGTGTTCATTTCCATGAAGTAAAAGTTGCGGTGCTTATCCACCAGGAATTCAATGGTGCCTACGCTTTCATAATTAATGGCGGAGGCGGCTTTAATAGCAGCTTCCCCCATTTTCTCACGCAGCTCCGGCGTCATGAACGGGGAGGGCGATTCCTCCACCAGCTTCTGGTGACGGCGCTGTATAGAGCAGTCCCTTTCGCTCAGGTGGCATACCTTGCCATATTGGTCGCCGGCTACCTGTATTTCAATGTGACGGGGCTCTTCCACGAATTTCTCCATGTAAATACCGTCGTTGCTGAAAGCGGCGCGGGCTTCTGTTTTGGCCATGTTATAGGCATTCTCCAGCTCATGATCCTGCCATACCACGCGCATCCCTTTACCACCGCCGCCGGCTGTAGCTTTCAGGATCACGGGCAGGCCCATTTTCTTGGCTAATTCCTTGGCTTGTTCCAGGCTTTCCAATAAACCTTCGGATCCCGGTATCACCGGTACACCGGCTGCTATCATGGTTTCTTTGGCCGTCATCTTATCCCCCATTTTCCGGATCATATCCGGGGTGGGGCCAATGAACTTAATACCATGCTCGCCGCATATTTCGGCAAAGCGGGCATTTTCTGCCAGGAAACCGTAACCGGGATGGATGGCATCTGCATTGGTGATCTCCGCAGCAGCCATCAGGTGAGGGATATTCAGGTAGGATTCACTGCTTTGCGGTTTGCCTATACACACTGCTTCATCCGCAAACTTCACATGCAGGCTGTCTTTATCCGCAGTACTATAAACAGCCACCGTTTTGATACCCATTTCCTTACAGGTGCGTATTATACGCAGGGCTATTTCTCCACGGTTGGCAATCAGTATTTTTTTAAAC
>NZ_DATCRD010000163.1:0-15035 GCF_036569185.1 Chitinophaga sp. | reverse complement strand
AAAGCGCTACCAGGCTGTCACGCTTTACATCCAGTGTCAGGTGATCGGCTGATTCAACGATTTGCGGACCAAGTTTGGAATCAGGGTCGGTCATGGCAAGTTCACCCAGGCTTTGCCCGGACGCTGGCAGGAATGCGCCTATGTATACGAGTTTGCTGATCCTGGAAGGAATCTTCTCAGCTACGCTGGTTATAACCATTCCACCCATACTGTGCCCTACCAGGATCACCTTCCCATCTGCTTTCGAAATAGCATCGGCTACCTTATCCCGGTATACATCCAGGCTTAACGTATGCGCCGGCGTCTGATCATTTCCATGCCCGGGAAGTTCCACTACAATTACTTTGTTGCCTTTACTTTCCAGGTCTGACCGTACGGCATTCCATACATACGGCGCCTGCCATGCCCCATGTACCAGCACATAGGTATGGGGTTTTACAGTGGTTGGCTCGTCGCTTTTTGCGCACGATGAGCAGGAGAATACTGTAAATACTGCCGAGAGCAGTAATGAAATTGTTTTTCTCATTTTGATTGAATTAATTGTTTTAGAGAGATGACCTGCTTTGCAGGTGATGTTGGGCCTTTTCTTTAATCAGATGATTCTTCATCGTCCGGGGCGGGAATATCGAATCCATTCAATACCATAGCTATCAGGCAATACCCGCCAATAAGAAAGAAGAGCTCTGCTACACCTGTCTCACCCAGGAGTTTTACTGCCAGCCTGTAAGTAGCATCAGGAATAATATGGCCGCTTACCAGCGTCCGTGCAATATCATGGGCAACGTTTTCCTGATCCTCCAACCCCGATGGGCTACCACCGGATGCAAGCGTTGAGATCACTCCGGCGGGGATACCGGAAACTTCCGCCATAATTTCATGTGCATACAACTCGAAGCGGGCCCCGAAAGCTCCACCTACGGTGAGTATAGCTACTTCGCGTACTGTTTTGGGCAGCGTTGCATGGTGATCCAATGATCGCAGAAAAGTAAGGGCAGGAATACCGAATTGCGGATAATGTAACATCACTGAGAAAGGACCTAAAAGTGCTCCTTCTGCATTGATCATATTTACCTGGCTCTGACTGTGGCCAATCAGCCTGGCAATTTCGTCATGCACATAACGCACTTCAGGGGCAAGTGTGTCTGGCGGTAAAGGTTTGATACGCATAACAGGCATTTCAGTGTAAAGCAAATTCATTGGTAAACTGCCCGTCGATCAGGATAAAAGCCATCCGGCAAATCCTGCCGGAGCGGTTTGCCCAGGCGTGATTTGTTCCGCATTGAATAACTATATCGCCGGCCCGGATAGTCGTTTCTGCACGATCAAGCACCAGTGTTATCTCGCCTTCCAGTACGATCCCGTAATCAATGGTTTGTGTCCGGTGCATTAACGGATGGGGCGCACCTTCTGTGGAAGTGGACGCTTTTTCATCTCCCATGGTTTTGAATTTAGCCGCGGCATCAGCTCCTGTGAGTTTACGTATCTCTTCCCCTTCAGGTGGGAATTCGATAACACGCATCCTCGTTCCTTTCCTGGGTGGCGCTAACACCAGCCCGCTCTCATCCGGTTCTATGGATTGAGGATAAATTAAAACGGGCGTTTCTGATGTATGCCATATCTCGAAAAAGGTTGGGCCTCCGGGGCCACCCACCAATTGGGTGTGAACAGGTGGGGCATCGGAAAGAATGATAGCTTTCCCATCAGCATCATGACCTGTTATTACGCGTCTGAATGTTTTCTGTGACTGATTCATGCTGATTGTTTTTAGTTGTTCCCGGATTTTTTAAAAACAAACACACCGAGGTAATGAAACAGTACGCCTATTGCCCATGCGGGAGTAGACCATAAAGGCCATGGATAGGTGGTGTCGGTTAAGTACCAGACCAGCCAGATAGCCGGAGTGGCCAGGAGGAATACAATCAAATGAATTTTGAATCCCTTTGCTGCCTGGGTGGCTGTAGCTGCAGCCCATTGATTAGAATGTGTCATACGAATAGTTTTGACCAGTGGAAACTATTTGTATGCCATTCAATTGGAATAACAAAAATGAAGCAGCAGGCGTTTCATAATACTTTGAAAATCAGGTTGCCCGCTGCAGAGGGTGGATGTGAAGCAAAAAAAGCCGGAGCAATATACCCCGAAATTATCGGGGCATATCAATGGAAACCCCGAAAATTCCGGGGCATCGTGTTATAAAGGCTATCCGTTTTCCGGTGAATCGATAAAATCCTGTCTTTTAATATTCAGTTTCGCCATTTTTGATTCAAGGGTACTGGGTTTGATGTTTAATAATTCCGCAGCGCCGCCGGCTCCGCGTATACGGCCTTTTGTTTTTTTCAGAAAGGAAGTGATGTATTCCCTTTCTGTTTGCTGCTGGATATGTTTCACCTCTTCAAAGGTATTGACAGCAGTTTGGCCGGTCAGTTCGGGCGATGCCGTACTAAAGCTCCGCATTAATTGTAATTTGGATCTGCCATCGTTGAGCACAACAGATTGCTCCATGATATTTTCAAGCTCACGGATATTTCCCGGCCAGTGATAGGCATACATCTTTTCCATCATCGAATCAGCAATACCATTAAATGGTTTGTTCAATGCGCTGCAAAATTTGTTGGCAAAATATAATACCAGGGCTTCCAGATCGGTTTTCCGCTCACGAAGCGGTGGCAGCGTGAGAGGGAATACATTCAGCCGGTAATACAGGTCGAGCCGGAAATTCCTTTCTGCTATTTCCTTTTCCAGGTTCCTGTTAGTGGCGGCCACTATGCGGACATTTACCTTTACCGGCGTACTGCCGCCCACGTATTCGATCTCCCGTTCCTGCAAAACGCGCAATAATTTCACCTGCATACTAAGTGGCAATTCTCCTATCTCATCTAAAAAAATAGTTCCCCCGTCGGCCAACTCAAATTTCCCCTTTCTTTTTTCAATAGCGCCGGTAAAAGCGCCTTTTTCATGACCAAACAATTCCGACTCTATCAGTGTTGCCGGAATAGCCGCGCAATTCACTTTTATAAACGGGCCATTCTTCCGGGGCGACAACCAGTGGATGGCCTGCGCTACCCCTTCTTTCCCGGTGCCGCTTTCTCCCAGGATCAGCACGGAAGTGTTATAGGGCGCCACCTGCGCAGCCAGATCCAGCGCCGACAGCAATAAATGATGGTTGCCTATAATACTTTTGAACACCTTATTGTCCGCTGCTCCACCCTGCTTCTTTTTTAAAGTAGCCGGCCGGCGAAAAGATGTAATGGAAGATGTTTCAGCATATACGGTTTTACCTGCTACCTCTTCCAGGCACATTTTCAACCGGTTTAACAGGCCGATATGATCTTTGTTATAAACGCCGGCATGCCTGCTGTAAAAGAAATAATGTACAGACAATCCATACCCAAGTGCTATGGGGAATACGAGATAGGATTCCATCCGCAAGCAATCCATCAACTTTCTTTGCAGCAGATTGTTAGTCGCATTTTCCGTTATCCCGTGATTATAAATACCGGCATTACTGTCGCTATCGCTGTTCTCCATGATGCCGGAAATAGCAGCTTTAGATAATCCCGAAATAGCCTCCAGTTCTTTTTCGCCAATAAACTCATACTCATCGAACCCGGTGCGCAGATACCCTGTATCCGTAAACTGTTTTGCATCCATAGGCCTGATCCCGCATGCAATAAAATCAAATGGTATATACGATTGCATCACCTCCGCAATTTTCAGCAATGATTGCCGGGCGTCCAGCGCCTCATTGCTTATTTCTGTGATGCTTTTCTGCAACTGTTCTTCCCGCCTCAATTTTGACTCAAGACTATGCTGATGCAGGTACCAGGCAATTTCCAGCGCCACCAGGAGGTCCTTTTCCCTGACTGGTTTCACCAGGAATCCATAAGGCTCTGTTGTTTTTGCTTCTTCGAGTATTGCCTGGTTAGCGTAGGCCGACAAGTAAATAAAAGGAATATGATCCACCCTTAATTTCCGGGCGATATCAATACCAGATAATTTTCCTTTCAACCTGATATCAAGCAGCACCAGGTCGGGTTTATTTTGTTGAATATACTCCTGCGCTTCCCTTGCCGAAGCAGCAATACCGGTTATGATATAACCAGCTTCCTCCAATATCATCTGCAGATTGTTGGCTACAATAAATTCATCTTCTACGATAAGTATTTTTTTAGTCATACGACTGGTTGTTTAAAGCGCTAAACCGGATTGATATATGCAGGCCTTTGTTACTTTCGATATTAAAATCACCATCTAGTTGCCGGGTAAGACCACGCATCAGGCTAAATCCCAGGGAGCCCCGTTTTGATACGTCAATATCCGGAGGCAGGCCTATGCCATTATCTGATATATTGAGCAGCAAATGATCAGGGTCGCTATATTTCAAACTGATCTTTACAACACCTTTCTGCGGGCTGGGAAAGGCATATTTAATAGCATTTACAACGCCTTCATTTATGATCAGGCCCAGCGGAATGGCTTTTGCTACATCCAGTTTTAACGGGTCAATATCCTGTTCTATGACAGTGCGATTGCCCGTATCAAAACTATCCTGCAGGTAGCTAACCAGTTCATCTATATAGTGAGGCATATCGATGGAAGAAGTATTTTCAGATTGATACAGCTTCTGGTGGATCAGGGAAATGGCCTGTACCCTTCGCTGGCTGTCGTTGATGGCCGTGAGCGCAGCATTGTTCTCTATGTACCTGGATTGGGAATCGAGCAGGCTCATGATGATCTGAAGATTGTTCTTGACCCGGTGATGTATCTCTTTTAATAACCACTCTTTATCAGCAAGCAAATCCTCTAATTGGTTATTCTTTTCGGTGATGATCTTATTGCTCTTTTGCTTTAACCTGTTCTGGCGGTATAATAATACCGCAATGATGGCTACTGCGGCAATACCTGCCAGGGTTAAATTCTTCAGGAGTTTTGATTGTTTTGCCTGTTGATTCAATACATCAATCTGGCTTTCTTTTTCCCGCGTTTCGTAGATGACCTGGAGCTCTTCCGCCTGTCGTATTTTTGCCGCCCTGTAATTGGAATCGAGCAATTTCGTATATTCTTTATAGTGAGATATAACGGATGCTTTATTATCAAGCGCAGAATCGATGGCAATCAGCAACTGGTATGTCCACAAATCATTCATCAACGCGTGATGCCCATAGGAAGGAATTGTAAAATTCTTCCCGATATATTCTTTTGCTTTCCGGTATTGTCCACGTTTTAAAAATATCTCGGCAAAGCGCTGATTCACCGCAGCTCTCCTGAATGGTCCGCGAACAGCTTCCGCGAGGGTTTCAAGCGAATCCATCTTATGAACATGCATCTCAGCTGAGTCCAGTTCATTCAGGTTTACATAGCAGCCGGAAAGCATAGCGTGATAAAAGAACAAATCTGAGATACTTACAGGGGCAGGCACCTCTTTTGAAATATCCGATACATAATGGAGCGCTTCCTTTGCACGGCCTTCCCTGTTCATCTGTTCAATGACAATATTCAGGACATTGTACACGGCCGGGTTACGATCTATGATAAATCGCCTGATGGCTTTTTGCGCCATGTCCAATCCTTCTTCCTGCCTGCCTTCAGAGTCATATAAGATTGCCAGCCTGCCATAGAAAAGCGCCCACCCGATACTGTCGCGGCAATTTTCCGCTACTTTAATTGTCTGATGTGTGTATCGCAATGGCTCACCAAATTTTCCCTGGTACATGGTAACATTGGCCAGCGCCTCTGTACTGTAATGGGTATAAGGGAAGTGAATAGCTTCCTCCAATGAAAGCGCTTTCAGGAAAATATCGTATGCCTTTTGCTGTTGCCCTATGGCGTTGAGTATATACCCCAGGTCTGTCAGTACATTCACCTCATTTTCTATGTCGTCCAGGCGGTGATAGAGATCCGCGGCCTGCTGCAGATCTTCTATCTTTCTTTGAAGCGTGGCTTGCCTGGGCGCTGTGTATATACCACGATAGGCAATTGCCCTGGCTTCCGTTTCTTTATCGCCTGTTTTCCTGCATTGATCTATCAGTAGCTGATAAATGGAATCGCCTTTATTATCGTATCCCTGCAGATATACTTTCCCCAGCAGGCAAAGCGCTATACGATGCAACTTTTCCTCCTTCAGGGCTTTACTTTCTGTTAGGGTTTTATTTAAAAAATATTCAGTACTGTCTTTATACCGGGAATAAGCAGCGGGCTGAAAAGCATAATAAGAGCCAAGCAACAGCAATAACTGCAGGCGTCTTTTACCGGTTGCTTTTGAAAGAAAACGAAGTCCCGTGTTTGGATCGCCCCGGTCGATCCATTTTGATTGCTCCCGCAATTTTTTATCCTCAAATCCCTCTGCCAGTATAGAGCACCTGCTCAGGCCAAGATAACGGCTGGCGATCAGCAAACAACTGTCCTGGTCTGTCATTGCTTCCTTGGCAATATAGAGATAGGTAGCGCTAAGCCACAAATTCAGCCGTTGCCAGGATGCTTTATCCTGATCCGGCGGATAGTAGGAATAGGTGGGGATCTCCGGCTTTGCCGTTGATGGGGATTGAGCGCTGGCAGGTACCAGAAAGCAGAATAGTATACCAATTAGAACCGCCCTTGACATGGCTTTATTTTTAAGAGTGGCCCGCCAACCGGAATGGCTGGCCAGAACATAGTGCCTCTAATTTAGCAAATTCAATGATGATTTTTCATTTTGCCATTTATGTGATCCCCGCGGGATTCGAACCCGCATTCCCCTTCCAGGGCAGTATGGCTGTAAATACGCTTCCCTACTCCCCTTCCGGTTTTCGGTGCAACTGTAAATTCTGATCATTGCAGAGCGCATCCGCAACGATATGTATCCATACACTCCACGGCGACGTAATTTTTCCGCAGCTTTATCCATTTTAAGCCAGAGGATCATTGTTTTACAAAAATGCATACCTATCTGCGCAATACACCTGCGTAGTTAAAAGAAAAAATATTTTTATTTATGTAGTCAACTACGTAGTTTTGTACTAAAACAATCCAAGATGACCACTAAGCATAACATCAGGCCGATTCACAACGAATATTGCCAGGAGATAATCGACATCATCCTGCCCATACAGCAAAAGGAATTCAATGTGCCGGTTACTATTGACGACCAGCCGGACCTGTTTGATATAGAAACCAATTACCACAATACCGGCGGCGGGTTCTGGGGAGGCTTTGTAAACGGGAAACTGGCAGGCACCATTGCACTTATTAATATCGGGCATAACGCGGGCGCTATCCGGAAAATGTTTGTGAAAAAGGAATACCGGGGAAAAGACACGGGCATTGGCCAGCAACTGCTGGAAGAACTGATTGACTACTGCAGGTCTGCAGGCATAAAAGACCTTTACCTCGGCACGGTCGATAAACTGGCCGCTGCCCGCCGCTTCTATGAGCGCAACCATTTTAAAGAAATAAAAAAAACGGATTTACCGTCGTATTTTCCCCTGATGAATGCAGATAATGTATTTTACCACTTACAGCTTAACGATTGATTAGTATGACAAATGTGATCGATGAATCAGGGATACTGGCTATTTCCACAAGGCTGCAGCGACTCAGCGACCAGCTGCGGAAAGACGGCCTCCAGATCTATAAGGCCAATGGAATCGACTTTGAGCCTAAATGGTTTCCTGTGGTGTATACCCTGCACCTGAAGCCAGTGCTCAGCGTGGTGGAAATTGCCGGGGAAATAGGGTACTCCCACCCTTCTACTATCAGCCTGCTGAAAGAACTGGAAAAGCAAAAGCTGATCCGCTCTAAAAAGGACAAAGCCGATGAAAGGAAAAGGCTTATCCAGCTCACCGAAAAAGGGAAAGCCCTGATCAGCGATATGCAGCCTGTCTGGAATAAGATGATAATAGCCCTTACGGCGCTAACAGATACAAAAAATAACCTGATGAAGGCAATTGAAGAAGTGGAGCAACAAATGAAATCCTTTGGTTTTTTTGAAAGGGCGCAACAACTTTAAGCTGGCCGGTACCCCGAAAATTAAAACACCGGTGGCCAGGCGTAATAACTACATCTCAGGCCAGCAACCCGTTTACCAGCGCCTTCCATTGCAATTTGGATATACCGATCGCGCCGGTAGAGCCTACCACGGCATTCCGGATCTTATCTCCCAGGTCGGCAGCCTGTGTATTTGGCACCTCATTACGTCCGTAAACAGTGGCAGTTATTTCCGCATGATCGCGTACCAGTACAAAGGAACTGCTGGCTTCCTTGCGCAGGAAATGCGCAATACCGGCGCTTTTCTGAACCGGGTGCTCGGATGGCCTGGCCCTGATAAAGAATACTTCCTGGTGCTCGTTGAGCGGCACATGCTCCTTCTGCTCAATCTTTACCCAATCAAACCCCTTCCCGGCATTATTACCCGGTCCGGGGATATCAATCCTTATATACATACCGGTTTCCGCCTGGCCTTCCGCCGGTTTCCCGGCCAGGTCGGTCAGCTGGAAGCCCGCCGAAATGCTCCCGCTGAGCGTGGCCCACTGATTCACATCCAGCAGGCGCGCCATAGCGGTCTTGAAAAAGTCGCGCGCCGCCGCCTCATGTACCAGTGCTTTCGTTTCTGAAGTAGTGGTAGCTTCGCCTGTATACTGCGCCGGAATAAATGGCGCTGCAATATTATCTCCCATACCTTGAAATTTTCCGGTAAAATATTCTGTAAAGATTGCGATAAAAAACTTGTGCCAATTTTATATTACACCTACCTTTGTGGTATAAAAGTATGGACTTTGTATTCCGGGCCTGGTAATTCCATCGTTCAAAACGATGCAATAAGGAAGCTCCGATCTGCCTTCCACCACTTTTGACCATATACTCTTCGTCAGAGCGCCATTCCCACAACTGTCAACACGCTGGTAATTGTAAACTGCACCTTGCTACAGCTTTGCCTGTATGCGGGGAAGAACAATTTGTTGATGTTTAAAGATACGGAATATGAATAGTATATACTCCCTTATAGTGAGCTGTTTTCTATACCTCGCCTGCAGCAACGCAAAGCCGAATCAAACAAACGGCAAGATCACCGGCCGTTGGCTGCCTGTTAAATCGGTCATGAGTTGTGTTGAAGACGGTAAAAAGACCTTTGAAAAAACAGACAGCAGTTTCAGCGAAATGGATCTGATGGTATTCAAAGAAAATGGCGTACTGGAAGACGGCGGCCAGCGTTACGAAGCATACACCATTGACCTGAAAACAAAAGAGCTCACCCTCCAGGAAGCCAACGGCGACGGCATCACCTTTAAAATAAAGACCATGAACCCCGAAGAACTGGTGATCATCCGGGAAGATGAGGAGATCTTTAAAAGAACCAAAAGACAGATGAAACTGGAAATCTACTTCCGCCGCATCTGATTATTTCAGTACCGGCAAAATAATCCGGGAAGGATGCGCTTCGTCATGATAAATACGGATGGTCTCCTTCACAAAATCTTTCTCCGTTGCTTCGTAAATATTGATAAACTGCTGCGGATTGCGGTCTGCCAAAGGAAACCAGCTACTTTGCACCTGGATCATCAACCGGTGCCCTTTCTGAAAGGTATGCGCTACATCAGGTAACTGGAATTTTACCTGCTCTACTTTGCCCGGTGTAAATGGCGCCGGCTTTTCAAAACTCCGCCGGAAGCGCCCGCGGAAAATGTCGCCGCGCACCAGCATCTGGTATCCCCCTAACGGGTACGGCCCTCCGGCATCACGGGTTTTGTTGAGCGGAGGCGTATTGGGATAGCGGAAATCATCCGGGAACACATCTATCACCTTCACCACAAAATCAGCATCACTACCGGTAATGCTTACACGAAGATCTGCAGTAACCGGACCGGCAATGGTAAGATCTTCTGTGAGCGTATCTGTTTCAAAGGTCAGCACATCGGTACGCCGGGAAGCAAAACGCTGGTCATCGGTCATGTAATCCCTGGTACGGATATAATGTACCTCCTGTGTGTAGGGCACCGGGTGGGCCGGATCGCTTACGTATTCACTAAAGCCGGTATTCCCCTTCTTCCAGGATAACGAACCGTTCCCCTGGAAAAAGATCTCCTTCTCCTCTGCCAGCGGCGGCCACCTGTCAAACCTGCGCCACTGGTTTTCCCCGCTGAAAAAGATGCTTGCTTCGGCAAGCTCTTTCAGGTCGCCTTTCCCTTTGAGATAGTAATTAAAGAAGGGCAGCTCAATATGCTCCTGGTACCAGGTAGCTGTATTACTTCCAAACTGCACATTCCCCAGGTGCGTACCATCAGTGGAAGCCCATTGCCCGTGATACCAGGGACCCATTACCAGTTTATTGAAGTGCGTAGCGGGGTTTTGCTGTTCTATTGCCTTATATAAATTCCATGCGCCATAACAATCTTCTGCATCAAACAACCCGCCTACCACCAGTACAGCAGGCTTTATCTGTGCTACATAATTCCGTGGATCGCGTTCCTTCCACCAGTCGTCATACTGCGGATGCGCTATCAGCTCTTTCCAGAAGGCCAGGCTATCGCCGGTAAGCCGGGTGAAATTCCGGATGGTGCCTATCTTCAGGAAAGTGTTGTAGTTATCGGCACAGGGCAGCTTCAACGCCTGTACCGGCGCTACTGAAACAGGGGCCGGATGCGGATAACCAAAGCCTTTTGTATAAAAGCTGAAGCAATCCATCAGGAAAAAAGCGCCATTGTGATGAAAGTCGTCCCCATGGAACCAGTCGGTAACCGGCGCCTGCGGGCTCACGGCCTTCAATGCGGGATGCCCGCTCAAAGCGGCCATGGTGGTATAAAAGCCGGGATAGGAAATCCCCAGCACACCCACCTTCCCGTTGTTGCCGGGTACATTTGCCAGTAACCAGTCGATGGTATCATACGTATCACTGGCCTCATCTGTAGCAGTGCCCTGTTTCGCCGGGTTAAAAGGCCGGATGTCTTTAAACTGCCCCTCGCTCATCCAGCGGCCGCGCACATCCTGCACTACGATAATATATCCCTCTTCCGCATACCTTTTCAGGTAGGTATTCCAGAGGGCGGGCGTTAGCTCCTCCGGGCCATAAGGGCCGGCAGAATACGGCGTGCGTGTCATCAAAACAGGATGCCTTTCGCTGCTGTCTTTCGGGATATAGATAGCCGTAAATAAACGCACGCCGTCACGCATACGGATCTGTTGCTCTTCTTTGTAATAGTGCACCTTTACCCATGCGGAATCCCCTACATGCGAGGCCCTGGCCGTGAGCGCAGTTAATGCTCCCAGCAACATAAAAATAAATCGCTTCATCCTTCACTCTTTTAGTTCAAACCATCTGCCATCAAGGATTCTGAGGAAAGTTGGCCGGATCATTATGAATATCTATCTCACTCTGAGGTATAGGAAATAATAGCCGCGCCGGTGTAAGCGCCGGTGTAGTAAGATTATACTCGTTCTTCAGGTGGGCCTGCATAATGGCAAGCCCTTTTGAATAACGCACCAGGTCAAACCAGCGGTTATTTTCAAAGGCCAGCTCTACTCTTCTTTCCGCAAAAACAGCATCACGGAAACTGCCCTGGTCGGGCAACTCCGCCGGTGTTTTGTCTTTCAGCCCGGCGCGGCGCCTTACCTGGTTAAGGAAGCCAAAGGCGGTGTTATCGCCGGTGGCGCCACTGTATCCCTGCTCGTTCAGCGCTTCTGCCTGCAGCAATAAAACATCCGCATACCGCAATACAGGGAAGCTGCTGCCTCCATCGCCGGTAGCGCCCGGAGGATCCAGGTATTTCTTTACATAATTCCCTGATTGCGTGGTGGTGGCATTCTTGTAGGACACGGTATCCAGCGATGCGATCAGCCTTTTGTCACCAGGTTCATAAGCGGCTACCAGGTCGTGCGTAGGCCGGTTATTATTAGATCCCCCATAGGCTACACCGTTATAGTAAAAGGAGAACGGCACCATATCGGTGAAATAGTAGTTCCCTTCAGAAGGATTCAGCCCCTTTTTAAAACGGATGGTAAACAACACTTCTGCATTCAGCCCTGCAGCCGGGTTATACAAAGCTGCATAATCAGGCAACAGCGTGTATCCGTTCACGTTTTTCAGCGCCGCGGTAGCTGCGCTCCACTTCTTTTCTGTCACATACACCTTTCCCAGCAAACCGTTGGCGCTACCGGCAGTAACCCGCCCATAGTCGTTCACATTGGTATATACAGCGGGAAGCAATGTGGCGGCAGATTGCAGGTCTTTTTCTATCTGCGCATATACTTCGGTAATGTCGTTCCGCTTATCATTCAGCGATTCGCTGGTGGTTTCCACCCGGGTTACCAGTGGCACTTTTCCATACAGCCGTACCAGGTCGAAATACACAAATGCCCGCAGGAACAAAGCCTCGCCCCTGAACTGCTTTTTGGAAGAATCCGGGATGGCTGCGGCATCCACCTGGTCAAGCACCGCGTTGGCGCGGGAAATGGTAAGATAGGCGCCTGCGTACACATCGGTGAGGAAGGGGTTGGTAGTGGTTTCTGTGAACAGGTCTATCTGTGAAGCCACACCACCCAATGCGCCGCGATCCAGGATATCTGTATTATCACTTCTTACTTCCATCAGGTAGTAGGCCGATTTGCCATAGCTGCGGGTGTTCTGCAAACCATCATAAATGGCATTTACTCCCTGCTGGAAATCGCTGGTGGTTTTAAAGAAGGTAGCCGTTGTCTGATTGGATACCGGCGGAAGATTGATAAAATTCTTGCTGCAGGAAGCCATTGCTGTTAACAGCCACAAACCTGCTATTGTTTTTATATAATTCAGCTGCATAAGTTCCTGTTTTTAAAATGAAAGATTAATACCTGCGGTGAATGTTCTTGGCAACGGGTAGGTACCATAGTCCTCCCCTTGCGATAACGGCGCATCGGGCCGGGCATTCACTTCGGGGTTATAACCGGTGTAATCGGTCCAGGTATAAATATTCTGGCCAGACAGGTACACCCGCAGGCCCTGGATCTTATTATTAAACAGCTGCCGGTTAAATGTATAGCCGACAGTTAAATTACGCAAACGCACATACGAACCGTCTTCCACGAAGAAGGAACTGGGTTGTGTACTGTTACCGGTAGTAACCCTGTTGGGTCGCATGGTATTGCCATCGCCAGGTGCTGCGGCCGATTTCCAGTAGCCGGTTTCTTCAATCATCTGGTTGGCGTTGCCTTCACTGTTGTACAGGAAACGGCGTTGCAGGTTCATCACCTTATTGCCATTCGTAGCCTGCAGTGATACCGTAAGGTCAAATCCTTTATAATGGAATTCATTGGTAAGCCCCCAGATGAATTTGGGAAAATAACTCCCGATATCAGTCCTGTCGGCGGCGTCAATTTTTTTATCGCCTGTTACATCAATAAATCTGCGGTCGCCTGGTTTGGTGCTGGCATAATGCGGATAGGCATCTATTTCTGCCTGGTCCTTAAACACGCCGCCGTTTACATACCCATAGTAGCTGCCAATGGGCGAGCCTACTTTGGTGATGTACAGCTGCGAGATAGTTCCGTTACCGCCATCAGAAATGATGGGTGCATTATTGGCGCCGAGTTGCAGCACTTCATTTTTGTTGGAAGAAATATTAAAGCTGGTGTTCCAGGTAAAAGGACCGGTGAAATTGCGGGTGGTTAAACCGAATTCCACGCCGGAGTTGCGCACCTTACCGATATTTTTCAATGCTTTACCAAAGCCGGAGCTGAGCGGTACCGGTACTTCCAGCAACAGGTTGGACGTAGTGGCACGGTAGTAATCGGCGCTGAGGTAAATCCTGTTGGCCAGCAATCCTATATCCAGTCCTGCGTTCAGCTGTACTGTTTTTTCCCAGGTAAGGTCCGGGTTGGCCGGTTGTGCCAGCCCAACTCCATTCACGGCAGTACCGCTGCCGTTGCCCAGTACATAACCATTGGAAGCCAGCAGGTCGTACGCGGCATAATTGGCGATCTGGAAGTTGCCGGATGTGCCATAGCTTACCCTGGCTTTCAGTTCAGAGATAGCTTTTACTTTAAAGAATGATTCGTTGCTGATGAGCCATCCGCCTGATACCGCGGGGAAATACCCCCATTTGTTGTTGGCGCCGAAACGGGAAGATCCGTCGCTGCGGATACTGGCCGACACAAAGTATTTATCGGCGAAGTTGTAGTTGATCCTTCCCAGGTAGGAAAGCAGCGACCATTGCGATTCGGTGGAGGTGCCGCTGGTAATGGTAGCTGCGTTCAGCGTTTGTACGGCATCGTTAGGGAAACCGGTGCCATAGGTTTCATTGGCCTTCGTAGTATTCTTTTGCGAAGTATACCCCGCTAATACATCGAAGTGGTGCTTATCACTGAGGTTAAACTGGTAGCTCAGGGTATTCTCCCAGAGCCAGTTCACAGACAATGCCGTTTGGGCCGATCCCTTTGGAATAGTGGGCGCTGCCTGCTGGATAGGCCGGTAACTTCCGAGTGTAGAAGGACGGAAATAGTTCCGGCTGAAATGATTGATATCTGTACCAAAGAAGGTTTTAAATTTCAGTCCTTTGATGATTTCATACTCCGCCCAGGCGCTGCCGAGGTTGCGCACATGATCCAGCTTATCCTTGATCTGTGTGGCCAGCGCTACGGGGTTCTCGCCACCGGAGTAGCCATAGGCCCATACATTCTGGCGGTTGGTGGCCAGCGACCCGTCGGGGTTGTACACCGGGAATACCGGCGATGCTTTCAGGGCATTGCTAAGGATCCCGTCAAACGTCCACGGCCCTTCACTGTTGATCAGGTCATAATGATCAAAGGTAGGGTTAACGGTAACGCCTATCTTTAAACGGGAAGTAAGCGCTGCGTTGAAGTTGGCTCTCAACCCGTAACGCTTATAGCCTGAGCCCAGGATGATTCCCTGCTGATCCAGATAGTTACCGGAAATGTAGTACTGGAATTTATCGCTGCCACCGGAAGCGGATAAAGTATGCTGCTGGATAGGCGCTGTTCTGAAAAGGGCATCCTGCCAGTCGGTGTTGGTAAGACCAGCATCTCCCGCCAGATAAGGCAATATTTCAGGCGCTATCTGGAAATTGGAATTT